>JASLZO010000125.1 GCA_030754805.1 Dehalococcoidia bacterium | reverse complement strand
CTTCGCCGTGACGGCCCCGCTCTCGGTTTAGACCTGCACCTGCGCAAATGTGAGCTGGTGGTCCCCTCTGGCGAGCTCCGCGTCGAGCAGCGCGGCATGTTCCCCCCGGACCTCGTGTTGGATGACGGAGACGACGATTCGGGGCTTCCGGACGAACCCGCCTGGGATTTCTGACCCGAAGGGGGCGCGATGCCGATCTATGAATACGGGTGCAATGAATGCGGCCGCGTATCGAGTATCTTTTTCAAGGTGATTCCAGCCGAAACGCCAGCGGACCAGGCGTGCGCGCACTGTGGATCCGCGAAGGTTGAGCGGGCGCCTTCACGGGTTGCGTATGTGCGATCGACGGAAATGCGCCACGAGGCGGCGGGCGATCCTGATGCGCCAGGCTACGACTATTGGCGCGACCCTTCGAACGTTGGCCGCTGGGCGGAGAAGCGACTCGAAGAGGCGGGTGTCGAAATGCCTGACCGCGTCAAGGAGATGATCGGCCAGGCGCGTGAAGGCGAGGTCGACAAGATTCTGGACAAGCGCGGTCTGGACTAGACTCTTTTCTGAGCTGATGGACCTGGAGCCGATCGCTCAACGGATCCGAAATGACCTCACCCGGAAGCAGGGGAGCCGGGACGACGCGCTCAGGCTATCGCGGGAGACGATTCGCTGTTGCGCGACATCAATCCGGTCCACGCATAGGGGTGAGTCCGATCAAGCGAAAGAGATTCTGAAGGACGCTCGCTAACACCTCCAACGGTTGTTTTTCGCGGTGGTCGACTACCCGGACCTCCGTCACTCCGGATTCGTCGACGATGCCCAGAAGGAATATGTCGAGGCCAGCGCCACGTACGCGATCATTTTCGGCTCGATCGTTCCAACACCTGAAGACATCGGGGTCGATGACACGCCGTACCTTAACGGCCTTGGCGAAACTGCAGGGGAGTTTCGACGGTTCATCTTGGATAGGATCCGAGAAGGCGAATTCCAACGGTGCGAGGACGCCCTTTTGGCGATGGAAAACGTCTATCGAGTGTTGGTGACGATCGACTTTCCCGACGCGATGACCGGCGGCCTTCGTCGCACGACAGACATGGTCCGAGGCGTTCTGGAACGCACCCGAGGCGATCTGACGATGGCCATCCGCCAGGAGAAACTTGCAGAGCAACTCAAGCAGCTCCAGGAGTCGCTACAGCAACGACCTTCGGCCTAGCGTCGGCCGGATTCAGTTGTCTCCAACGGACCCATCTCCCGGCTCGACCGGCGGTCGGGGAGCGCGGCGCGGCCTTCGGCGGTTGAAGATGACCGCCAGCGCGATTGCGCCGACCCACGCGGGGCTGAATATCAAAGCCCAGATGCCGACTCCGACGGCGCCCTGGAAAGTGGCCGAAAGTGCTCGCGTTGCCGCGCGTGCCGTCTCGCCAAGGTCGATGACCGTTTCCGACCAGACGGAAGCAGGAACCACCCTCACTTGGATGACGTCCTCGGCCCGAACCTCGGCTCCGTGCTCGGTCGTGCCGGTTACCAAGAGGGTGACGACGTACGGGCCTGGTCGGTCGATCGAGTACTCGTGTTCGGCCCCTATCGTCGTCTGATCGTCAGACGTATCAGTCTCGAACGGCGCGAGGCCGTCGCCGAAATCCCAGCGGAACTTCAGGTCGTCGACGCCCTCCGGTCGAGTGAAGGATCCCGCGAAGGTGACGAGCTCGCCGACGGCCGCCGTTACGTTCTCGCCTGCTGAAACCTGGATATTCGGGACGCTGGTGACCGTAATCTGGACGGTGTCCTCTCCCTCAGCGATGCCGGCGTCGCCGGTGCCCGTGATCCTGAACGTCGCGAAGAATGGAGAATCCCGCTCGTCGTGGTACGAATGGACCACCGTTGCTGTGGTTCGTTTGCCTCCTTCGTCAGTTGGCGCGGTGCTGAACCCCCGGGTTACCGGAGTGCCATCCCCGAAATCCCATTCGTAGGAGAAATCCTCGATTCCCTCGGGCGCCGTGAACTCCGCCCGGAAGCGAACGGGCTCTCCTTCGACGAGGACACGGTCGAGCCCGGCATTGGTCGCGAGTTCGGATGGATCGGCTTGCAGGATGACCGTAACGAGGGAGAAGGCTGCGGTGTCCTCGAGCAGCCGTATCTGTCCGGTCAGGCGCTCGATATCCCCACGCACCTTGGTGAGTTCACGCTGGACCGCCAGGATCTGCTCGATGTCCCCATGTCGCTCGAAAAGATCGCGGAGCTGGACCTCGGTCGCTTCCAGGTTCGTGATGCGGGCGGAGAGATCAACGAATTCTTCTGTGACGTCCCGGCTCGTTGATGTCTCGGCCTCCACCTCGGTCGCCAGGTCTCTCAGAAACGCGACCGCGTCGTCTAGACGCTCGGCCGGAACCCGGAACGAGATCGTTGCTGCGTGATCTGAAGTCCTGATGGAGGCAACGACCCATCCACCCAGTCCAACAGCCGAAGCAGTGACGTCGCCAAGGGCCGTCGAAACCTCCGGTATGGCTATCGTCATCGAGACGTTACGGACGATCAACCGATCGGCGATATTGATCCCGAGATCATCCGCAACCTGCTCGTTCGCCTCTTCTCGCATTGAGGGACCGCTGTTTGAGGTGACGGGGTCCACCGCGAAGGAGCCCGCCGATCCGCCAGCGAGCTTCGGTGCTGGGACTCCCGGAAATGCCTCGCTCCGGCCTTCGGTGTCGAATCCAGCGACGTCCTCCATAGTGAAACTCGGGGCCGATTGGTTAAACTCGCCGTCGTCGGCAGGCGAACATGCTGCGGCAACAAGAATCACCGCCGGGGCGAATAACCACCGAAGGCGGGGCGATATTACTTGCATTCCGATTTTCTCCCTCGCGTGACGCGTGTCTCGTCGTTAATAACGGAACGACCAGTCAGAAGGTTAACCCAATAGCTTTGCTATTCTGAATCGCCTTCTAGCGACGCCTCAATCATTCCTGCTGGAGGACCTTTGGTCGAAGCTGCGGTTGACGATATGAGCACGATTGTTTCGTTGTGCAAGCGACGCGGATTCATCTTTCCAAGCAGCGAGATTTATGGCGGTCTAGGGAGCACGTGGGACTACGGGCCGCTCGGCGTCGAATTGAAACGGAACGTGAAAGATGCATGGTGGCGAGCGGTCGTACGCGACCGAGATGACATGGTCGGTCAGGACTCGGCGATCCTGATGCATCCGCAAACATGGGTCGCCAGCGGGCACGTGGAGGGTTTCTCCGATCCGCTGATCGAGTGTCGCGAGTGCCACCACCGATTTCGCGCTGATCACGTCGATTCGAAAACCTGCCCGGACTGCGGGGCAGTCGATCGTTTCACCGCACCGCGGCAGTTCAACCTGATGTTCAAAACCTTCCTGGGGCCTGTTGAGGATGAAGCTGCGGTGGTCTACCTGAGACCGGAAACGGCGCAGGGGATGTTCGTGAATTTCCAGAATGTGCAGACATCCGCGCGGATGAAAGTGCCGTTCGGAATCGCGCAGGTCGGGAAGTCGTTTCGGAACGAGATTACGCCTGGCAACTTCACCTTCAGAACCCGTGAATTCGAGCAGATGGAGATCGAGTATTTCGTGAGGCCGGACCAGGGTTTTGAGTACCTGGAGATCTGGAAGAACGAGCGGATGCGCTGGTACACGGACTACGGAATCAACCCGGAACGGCTCAAATTGAGAGAACACGATTCAGATGAACTCGCACATTATGCGAAGGCGACGTTCGACATCGAATACCTCTTCCCGATCGGATGGTCAGAGTTGGAGGGGATCGCCTACAGGGGTGACTTTGACCTCTCGCAGCACGAAAAGCACAGCGGGAAAAGCATGTCGTACTTCGACACAGAACGGGACGAACGGTTCATCCCACACGTCGTCGAACCTTCTGGTGGAGTCGACCGCGCGTTGCTGGCGTTCCTGGTGGATGCCTTCACCGAAGAGGAGGTACGTGGCGAGAAGCGCACCGTGCTGAAGCTCCACAAGGACTTGGCTCCGTATAAGATTGCGGTGCTCCCGCTTTCGAAAAACGAGAAATTGATTCCGAAGGCCCGGGAAGTTCACGACTTGATCCGCCATCGATGGATGACGGAGTATGACGATACGCAGTCGATCGGGCGCCGTTATCGGCGACAGGATGAGATCGGGACGCCGTTATGCGTGACGGTCGATTTCGAGACGGTAGAAGAAGACAATGCGGTGACCATTCGGGATCGGGATTCCATGGAACAGGTGCGCGTATCGATTCCCGATCTGGTCGCTGCCCTTGACGAACGTTTGGGCGGGTAGCCGGGTCGGTCGGACAACCGCCGGCGAGTAGAAACGGTATCGGCTCAACGTGGTCCGGATCCTCCATTTCGCCGACCTCCACATCGGAGTGGAGAATTATAGTCGCCCGGCGACGGACAAGGACGTTGACGAACTTCCGGATACGTTTGCGCCA
>JASLZO010000124.1 GCA_030754805.1 Dehalococcoidia bacterium | reverse complement strand
CGGTCAGCGCCAGTCCCGCCGGAAATGCGCCGATTTCGACGCGGTTCAGCACCTCGCCCGTCTCAGTATCCAGCGCTGCCAGCGTTCCCGAGACTAGGTCGCTCACGTAGGCCACGCCTTCGGACACGACGATCCCATACGGCGTCGCACCCACAGCCCACTCGCGGTCGGCGGACCCAGAGCGCATGTCGATCCGCGTCACCGTCCCCGACCCGTGGTTCGCCACGAACGCTACCGAGCCGCCCGGCCCGAACGCCACGGTTCGAGGGTCCCTCCCTACGGACGCCTCGCGGATCACCTCCAGGCTTACGGTGTCGACGATTGTCACCGAGTCGCTGTCCGGGTTTACCGCGATCACTAACGTTCCGTCCGCCGATACCGCAACGGCCGACGACGACCGTGATGGCAGCTCGGGCGCGAGCACGTTCGCAACAGGACCAGGCGTAGGCACTTCGGCCGGGACCGGGCTTGGCGCAGCGACGAAATCCCCGTTACCAGGAACGGAGGTCGGGTCGGCGATTTCCGGCTCGGACCCGTCACACCCCGCCAAGGTCCACGTCAGGCCGAAGACCATCAGGGTCGCCCAGGTACTCCGAGCCTTCATATGAGGAGAGCTAAGCAACCGGTATGGGCGCTGAAGATGGTTGCTTCTGACACGATTGGCAGCATCAACGCCAGCGTTCTGCGAACCAGCCAGTTCCCATCACCTGTCTCCGGCTGGCTAGGGGCGGTTTCCAAGCCCACGATCCTAGTAACTTCGTTGGCTGTAGATACACGCACGAGAGCCGACGAAATCGAGAACGCGAGAACGCGGTCATTCCGGAACCCGCCGAAACACACTCCCTAGCGTGGCAAACGCAATCCGCGCTGCGCCACGATGTTCCGCTGGATCTCCTTTGTCCCGTGGCCGAACGTCCGCCCGGTGCTCATCAGCGCGTTCACCCCGATGAACCCGTCCAACGGGGCTTCGCTCCACGAATGTGGCGATACCAGCGACGCCTCCCCAATAATCCCGGCGAACCCGCGCCAAAGCTCCTGCACCAACTCGCCCGAAAGAACTCGAGAGATCGAGGCCACTCGGCTTACGTCCTCGCCCAGGCTGCTCTCCCAGACCCCCTGATAGCAGATCGCCCGGAACACGGCTAGCTTCACGCGAATGTCCGCCACACGGTTCCGCGCCGTCGGGTCGTCCAAAACCGAGCCTCCGTTCACGCGGTACCCCCTCGCGAAGTCGACGAACTTCTCCCACTCGCGTAACAGTGCCGCCGGCGACCCGATCTCCACTCGCTCGGACGTGAGCGATGCCGCCATCATGTACCACCCGCGGTTCGCCTCTCCGAGCATGTTGCGAGCAGGCACCCGCACGTTGTCGAAGAACTCCTCGCTCCACCGACGCCGGCCCGCCATGTCGTACAGCGGCCGCACCGTTACGCCGGGCGAGTCCAGTGGCAGATAGACGATCGAGAGCCCACGGTGCTTCGGCGCCTCCGGGTCCGTCCTGACCAGCATCCGGATCCAGGTCGAGTGATGGGCAGTCGATGTCCACATCTTCTGGCCGTTGATCACCCAGTCGTCGCCGTCCTTCACCGCCCGTGTTGTCACACCCGCCAGGTCCGAGCCATTGCCCGGCTCCGAGAGGCCGAGCGCGATCGGCATCTCCGCCTTCGCGATGTCCGGCAGCCAGTTCTCCTTCTGCCATGGAGACCCGTGGATGATGATCGCGTCGCCACTCTGCGCACTCGTCGCCGGCGCGCCCCGGTACGCCATCTCCTCGCGGTAGATCAGCATCCGCTGCAGAGGGGCGTCCTGGCCCCCGTGCTCCTTCGGCCAGTGCATCGTGTACCAACCCTTGTCGACCAACTTCTTCGCGAATTCCTGCGAGGCCTCCAGCGCCTCCGTGTTGTCCAGGTCCCACGATGCGTTCGAGACGTCGTTCAGGTGGTACTGGTTAGCGTCCCACTCCTTCGCGACGAAATCACGGACCTCATCGCGGAACGCCTCGTCCGCGGCGGGAAAACGAAAGTCCATGGTTCGGGTCCCCCTTGCGTCGGTGGCGGGTCAGTGGTTCCTAGTCGAAATCCTGCGTGACAAGTTATCAGACAGGCCACCAGCTGCATCATCCGATGCTTCACGAGCTACGTCGTTTCGTCTCCGGTAACCTGCGTCAGGTCTGCCAGCGCCGTGACGAACTGGTTCAGCGAGTCGTTCAAGATATCCGGCGCCTCCACTTGAGGAAAGTGACGCGCCAGTGGGATGACGTCAGACGACACATTGGGCATCGCCTCCAGTAGCTCTGGCATCTGCTGACGTAGCGGGTCGTGTTCGCCGTACAGCAGCAGAGTCGGTGTCTGGAGGCGCGGGAACCGGCCAGAGGCTTCCCATTTCGCGCAGGCCACCAGGTCCCGGATCGCCGCGTGCGGCGACGTCGCGGACCGGGCCGCCATCACCTGTTCTACCGCTGACGCGCTTGCGTTCTCGCTCAGGCCCCGCCGGCCGTTCTGCGCCCGGTAGCCGTCCGTGTCGGCCAGCAGATCTGCCGCCGAGTCCGCCGCTCCGGGGAACGTGCCGCCGAAGTTCATCAGCACCAGCCCCTCGACCTTGCGCGGATTGTTCACCGCGTAGTCCAGCACGATGGCGGCACCCAGCGCGTGACCGCATAGGATCAACGATCCTAGTTCCGCGCCCTCGATGAACCCTTCCAATGCCATCCGGTACTCGACCACGTCCTCAAGCGCGTCCCCGGGACTCTGCCCGTGCCCCGGGAGGTCGATTGAAATAGGCGTCTGAGCACCGGAGAAGAACCGCAGTTGGTCCGCGAAAAGCCGGTGGTCCACGCCAGTCCCATGGACGAACAGGATCCGAGCGCCAGGAGTCTGCCCCCCAAGTTCATGAGGACTCTCGTAGAAAATCCGCTCCCCGGACCCTGTCTCGATTGTCGGCATCTTCCCCCACCGGGCCGACCCGCGGCCCGACCCGTAGTATAAATGTGCGAAGCAGGTGCCAATTGGAACCGATTCGTAACTCTCCGCCATACTTGTATGTGAAGCCCCGAATCACAAAACCACCTCTTGGCGGGAGCGCGAGCATTGTTCGCGACGATCGTGTTATATGGGTGCGAAACAGACGCTACCGCGCCTTCGCGATCCGCTCATTTCGGTTATCCGTCGCGGCGTCTCTGTTCCTTTGCCGCCTTGACCAGGCCCATGACCATGGTCGAAAGGGTGAGCGGAGTCAGGATGAGGATCGGTAGCAGGATGAAGGGGCTGACGCCGTCACCGTCGTTGAAGAAAAGGGCGTACACGAGCAGGAGAAAACCCGCAGGGACGCCAAACAGGGCAGCGATGGCCAAGTACCGTGTGCTCGACACGACCGGAGATTACCATCCGACGTTCACTTCCGGGTGGCGGAGGGATTGGCGCTATTGGGCAACCGATCACGAATTCGTAAACCGCAGAGCACTTAGTTCGCGGACGGCACACCGAACAGCGGGGCGTTCGGTCGGAAGGCGGCGAACGCGAACCAGTAGGCGAGGTGCCCTGGCACTCTGGCCAACTCGATCGCTTCATCGTTGGAGACGAGTGCGCGCTCCGTGACGATCCACGTCGTTCCTTGGTCATCTACCAACCGGCCTTGTGTCGCGGCTGCCGGCTCGGAAGAGAACTCGCTCTGACGGGGGCGTTCATACGCACGGATACCACCGCCGGCGTCCCGTACGATGACGACCGGACGGCCACCGACCGAATCATTGATGATGCCGAGTTGTTCGAGGATGAGGATGAGGATGGGGTAGGCCTTCGCGGTCTTTCCGCCTCGGCCCTCCGCGATGACAAACACCTCCGCCTTGGCCGGCAGCGGTTGGGACGCGTTGGGCAGCGACGTTGGGAACATGAGGAATGGGCTGGCGAAGTACTCGGCGTAGACGGCGCCCTGGGTCTCCGGTTTCAGATAGGCGCGTTCATATCCGGTCTCCGGTGCGAGGACCATAGTGTCGGGATGCTCGCGCTGCCATTCCTCCCACGTCGTCCGGACGACGGCCAGCATACGCAACTGGACGTCCTGACCAACGAGCTGGCCGACGACGGGGGTACCGGCGAACTGGTTCCACAGCGAACGGGTCGAGGAGTCGAACATCAGCTTGTTAGACCGGTAGAGCAGCCCGGAGGAGCCGAACGTTGGCGTGTCGTCGTCGATTCGACGGTTGAAGAGGATGGCGGAGTTGCACAAGGTGCAGTAGGCGAGCGCGACCGGGATGTCGCCAACCGTGTCGTTGGCCATCTCGTGCTAGTTCATGATGCGGAGGGGATAGGCGCGGGAGTCGCCGTTGATAGAGACGCCAAAGACGTGCTCGTCCGAGTCGAGGTAGTCGGCGTCAGCTATGGCGATGAATGGTGGGTCGTCGAGCGAAGGGATTCCGTCAATGGCCGGCACTCCGCTCCAGACGACCTCTTCGATGCGGATCGTGT
>JASLZO010000123.1 GCA_030754805.1 Dehalococcoidia bacterium | reverse complement strand
GCGCGGAGCATCTCGGTGGCGTGGGTAGATGGGTACGAGTCGGGGACGATGTGCATCCCACCGAAGGCGTCCACCACCTGCCGGTGGTCGTCGATGACGAACTCAGGCTCGACCTCGACCCCCAGTCCCTCGAGGGCCCTGTGGTGGTCCTCCAACGGCTTGATATAGATACCGCTCACGAAATCCGAGAGGCCGTGGTGCTGAATCACTCGGTGCCGGAGTCCAACACCGGACCAGATGTAGATGCGGTGCCCGTCGTCGACTAGGGCCTGGAAGACCTCTTTCACGTGGGGACGGAGGGCGCCCTCATACGAGATGAGGGTGTAGTCGACATCGAAGAAGACGTTCAACGCACGGACCGCCTAGTAGTCCTCGTCCTCGCCATCGTCCGGATCGTCGTCGGGTTCCTCGGGAGGTCCGGGCTGGACCTCAGGTGAAACGTTCAACTGAGACACGCGTGCCCTAGGGCGGTCCTCGCGCCGACGGCTGCGGGCTGGGATCTCCTCGATCGCGTCCTTGACCCCGACGAGCGCCTCGGCATCGGCGGCGGTCCCGACCGAGACCACGATGCCCGCGAACCCGGCGTCCCGCAGCTGCTCGAATTCCTCTCGGCGCCACTTCGGAGAAGCCGGCACGAGGAGGTTCTGACCGAGGCCGGTGGCGACAGCCGAGTATTCCAACATCGTGCGGACGGTGAGCGTATCGGCAGGTTCGACGTTGACCAGGGCGGCCTCGTAGGGGAGACCATCGATCGCTCGAAGCGCACGGTCTTCGGTGTCCGTCGCGACTGCGGCAATCGCCCCAACGTCCTCGTCACCGAGGAGGCGTATCGGGGTGGCTTCGCTGTCGATGACGATGAAATCACAGCCTGCCGACTTCAGCTGTTCGTGATGGGCTTCCGAGACTCCGTCTGCCCTGATGCCCCACGGGGTCTTGCCTATGCCCACCGGCGCTTTGGGTCTGGCCCGCGAAGCGCCGGGCTCGAACGGGACTATGACGAACTCCGCACCGTTTTTGATAACGGTAGACGTCACCTTGTCCGAAGGGTTGGTCACCAGTGCGATAAGCACCAGCGGCAAGAACCGTTCTGGGGCTGCCGGACGGGCGAAACCGAGGGGTTGCTGCGGGGCGCCATCGGAGACGCGCTGGAGGCGTTGGACGAGCTTGCTCACGATACCTCGTACAATCTGGATATTGGGTTGCGTGGGAGTCACGCGGGCGGGATGCGCCGTCGTTCCAGCCGACCGGCGACCGCCTTCGGACAGTATATAGGCGGTGGTTGTTCCTATTCTGGGTTCGACTCCGCGCCCGGGAACGTAATCTCGCCTCGTGCCCGGAGTTCGGCCGGTAGGAGGCTCGCGTACAGGGAATCATGGAGCGGGGTCGGGACTCCAGATTCGCGGCCGAGCCGGACGACGGCTCCCGTCTGCGCCTCAAGTTCGGAGCGACGTCCTTCCGTGAGATCGCGATGCATCGACGACATCTCCGTCTCGGGCGAGGCATCCGCATAGGTCATTGCGCTGGCGACCGCCTCGTCCGGGAGATGCACCCCTCGGGCCCGTGCCAACGCCTCGATCTCCACCATCGCCTGCTCAAGCACCCGGCGAGACTCCGGCAGGGAGCGAACCACGCCCAGTGGCGCCCGTGTTATAGCGCCCACCTCGCCCACCGGAGCGACGAACAGGAACTTTTCCCAGATCGCGATAAGAACGTCTGGGGCGATTTGAGTCTTGAATCCAGGAGACGTGTTTAATGCTTCGTGGAGTCGTTCGACACGTTCGGTCCGGCTGTTATCCAACTCTCCGATGACGAGCAGAGGCTCGTTGCCGGAGTGACGGATCAGTCCGGGCTCTGGGACCGAGGCGAACATGCGGCACATGCCGCCTAGCACGCGGGAAGGGCCGATTTCGATGGCGAGTTCGGTCGTGGCCTCGACGCCGTTCTGGAGGGGCACGACCAGCGTTTCGGTGCTAATCATCGGCCGCATGGCCTTCGCCGCGTCCGGCACTTGCCAGGTCTTGACCCCAACCAAGATCGCATCAGCCGCCCCAACCGACGCTGGGTCGTCGGTCGCTTCGAGGGTGGGGATCGTGACGTCGCCTTTCAGGCTCTCCAGACGTAAGCCCGTTTCGCGCATTGCTTCCAGGTGCGCCCCGCGGGCGATGAATACAACCTCGTCGACGCCGGCTTCGACCAGACGCCCCCCGAAATACCCCCCGACGGCACCGGCACCGAAAATCACGATTTTCATTCCGCCATGCTATCCGCTGCGCAGGCCTTCACGGTTCCCTCGACCCAGCGGATAGGCGGCACGGCGGCCAGTTCCCTGTGCTAGGCTCGGGACCACCTTCGGGCTTCTCTCCGCAGATGTTCATCTTCAAGCTCGCCCTGCTCCCGTTCCGAGTCGTCGCGTGGCTGGTGATGGCGCCGGTCCGCGTGGCGCTCTGGATCCTGTTGCTCCCGCTGCGGTTCGCGGCGCTGCTGATGGGCATCCTGTCGCGAGTGGCGCGGATCCTAATCCTCGTGCCACTACGGCTGGCGCGGTTCGCGATCTTGGTGCCGTTCCGCGTGGCCCGCTGGTTCATCCCCTTCTAAGCAGATTCGAGCCCTGGGCGGGTGATATCGCGCTCACTGTCCCGTATCCTCTCTCTTATCGAACTGACGGAACGATGGCCGTCGATAATCGGCGAGGAGGCCACGATGGACTTTCGGTTCACTCCCTCAGATGACGCCCTGAAACAAGATGTGGCCGACTTCGTGAAGAAAGAGTGGGACCCGGGCTCCTTCGATCACGGGAGCATCTCCTGGAACCACGTCAACGAGGAAGCGGACGCGATCACCGGCGAGTTCAAGAAGAAGCTCGTCGACAAGGGTTGGTGGACGATGCACTGGCCGGTGGAACACGGCGGCCAGGGAGTGAATATCGGCACGCAATTGGCCTATCGGGAGGCGATGGCCTATGCCGGCGCTCCGCAGGCGGTCGGCGGCGGCCTGGTCGCACCGGTACTCATGGTGATCGGGCAGGACTGGCAGAAAAAGGAATTCCTGCCGCAGATCGCGAAGGCGGACATCGAATTTTCGCAGGGCTTCAGTGAGCCGAATGCGGGTTCCGACCTTGCGGGCCTCCAAACGCGCGCGGTCCGGGATGGCGACGACTACGTCCTGAACGGCCAGAAGATATGGGGCACCTACCGGAATAAGTGGATGCACATCATGGTCCGGACCGACCCGGATGCACCGAAGCACCGCGGAATCAGCTACCTGCTGGCGCAACTGAAAGACGATGACGGGGGGTACTTCCCCGGCGTGACGGTGCGTGCGATCCCGGATGCCCTTGGACGTCACCGATGGGATGAGTTGTTCATGGACAACTTCCGGGTGCCAGCGCGAAACATCATCGGAGAGGAGAACCGGGGCTGGTACGCGGCGATGACCACGCTGTCGTTCGAGCGGTCGAATATCGAGGCTTCGGCAACGCTGACCCGGATCATGGAGGACTACATCGAGTACTGCCGGCGACTGACGCGCCGCGGCCGGTCGAGCCCACTGGACAGCGAGGTTTTCCGTAACGAGCTGGCCGACCTCCGCGTCGAGATCGAGACGCTCCGGACGCTCTCGTACCGCGTCGCCTGGATGCAGAGCAACGGTGATATCCCGCAGAAAGAGTCGTCGATGACGAAGCTCTGGGGGGACTCGCTGGACCAGAAGGTCTACAAGCGGCTGTCCTGGGGGCTGAAGGACTACGGCGCCCTGCTGCCCGGCAACACAATTCAAACCCCGGAGGACGGAATCCTCAACTGGCGTGGGTACTCACACCTCGTCGTCACAATCTATGGCGGGACGAACGAGATTCAGAAGAACATCATCGCGCAGCGGGGCTTGGGCTTGCCTCGGTAGTTCACTCGCTGGTCGTTCTGAGTGGCGGGTTGGTCGCCGGCCCGCTATCCCCTAGGCCAGTTCGATGCAACAATGCCGACGGATCAGAAACAGGGAATGCGGAGGGGGATACGGGATGGCACTTTCACTAGTTGATGCACAGAAGGCGGTGGCCGCAGCACAGGCGAAGGCCGAGGGGCTTGGAATCACCATCGCGGCCGTGGTCGTGGATGGACGAGGCGACATCGTGGCCGCGGCCCGGATGGACGGTGCGCGCTGGTTCACGGCCGACGTGGCGCGGGGCAAGGCGTTCCTGAGCGCGACGTTCGGCAGGCCGTCCGCGGACCTCGCGGAGAACGCGGACAACCCGTTCTTCCGCAGCATGTTGGCCCACTTTGAAGGGAAGATCGTGTTTGCCCCCGGGGCGGTACCGATCGTGCAAGATGGCGCGCCGATTGGGGCGATTGGTACATCGGGTGGTACGGGTGCGCAGGATGCCGAGTGCGCGACCGCGGGGGTCGACTCTTTTTAAGGGGTCGGGCTACGGGGTCGAGCGCGCGATTAGTCGTGGTCCTCGTCGTTGCCACCGCCAGCGGGTT
>JASLZO010000122.1 GCA_030754805.1 Dehalococcoidia bacterium | reverse complement strand
TCAAGACCGAGGCTGCCCAGGCGTTGCGGGGCGACGAAGACATCCAGCTGTTCGAGGCGCCGGCGTCGATGATTTCACTAATCCTCAACCCCGCGCCAGCTCCCGAAGGTCAACTGAACCCGTTCTCGATCATTGAGGTGCGACGGGCGATGCAGCACCTAATCAACCGGAACTTCATCGCGCAGGAGATCTACGAAGGCTTGGCGCGCCCGATGTTCACGCACGTGAGCCCTTTCGATTATGACTACACGATCCTGGCCGAGATGCTGGCGGAGGCAGACCTCGGGTATGACCCCGAACGAGGTCGAGCGGCGATCGCGACTGCGATGGAAGCAGCCGGGGCAGCAATGGTCGACGGGTTCTGGAGCTTCAATGGCCAGCCCATTCGGATCAAGTTCATTGTCCGCGTGGAAGACGAGCGCCGCGAAGTGGGCGACTTGGTACGCGCCGAGTTGGCCGATGCCGGGTTCCAGGTTTCACCCGTGTATCACCAGTTTGCACCCGCGATCCTTACGGTCTATGGGACGGACCCGCAGCAGTTCGACTGGCATATATACACCGAAGGGTGGGGACGTGGCGCCGCCGAACGATACGACTACGCGACGCTGAACCAAATGGTGGCGCCGTGGCTCGGGAACATGCCGGGCTGGCAGGAGATCGGGTACTGGCAGTACGAGAACCCGACGCTAGATGACGTGGGCCAACGAATCTTCCGCGGTGATTTCGCGGACCAGGCGGAACGCGATGCCCTGTACCGGGAGGCGACCCGAATCGCCTTGGACGACTCGGTCCGGATCTGGCTTGCGACCGTCGTCAACACCTTCCCGGCCAAGACGAACATCGAGGGCGTGACGCAGGATGTTGTCGCCGGCCCCAAAGCGCAGTGGACGCTCCGGGAGGCCTTCATCCCGGGATCAGACCAGATAACCGTTGGCAACCTATGGGTCTGGACGGAGCGGAGCACGTGGAATCCGATTGCCGGCCTGGGTGACATGTACAGCGTCGATATCTGGCGAAACCTGCATGATTCAGCAACGGCGCGGCATCCGTTCACCGGGATTCCGATGCCATTCCGGGCGACGTACGAAGTCGAGACGGCGGGACCAGTTGGCAAACTCGAGGTGCCATCGGATGCGGCACGCTGGGACGCCCCGGCGCAAGCTTTCGTCGACGTTGGCCCTGGCGTTACAGCCACGAGCAAGGTGATTTACGACTACTCGAAGTACTTCCAGTCGAAGTGGCACCACGGCGAACCAATCACGATGGCGGATGTCTTGTACTCGATCTACCAGTCATTCGACATGACATACAACGACGAGAAGTCACAGGTCGAGTTTGCGCTGGCCGTTACCGCGCGTCCGCTACTCGATACGGTCAAGGGATATCGTGTGCTCGATGACAATCGGATCGAGGCCTACGTCGACTATTGGCATTTCGTCGATGACTACATCGCGGAGTACGGAGTGCCCTCGAGCTTGAGCATGCCGTGGGAACTGTTGGCGGCAATGGACGACCTGGTTTTCGCCCAGCGACGAGGCGCATACAGCGACACCGCGGCGGCAAGATTCAGTGTGCCATGGATCAGCCTCGTGCAGAATCGAGACTCCCGATTGATCGACCGCACACTAAGGGTTTTCCAGGATGAACGTAAGTTCCCAGATGCCGTTTTCGAGATCGGCGGCCAGTCATTGATGACCCTTCCCGAGGCACAGTCCCGATACCAGGCGGCACGAGACTGGTTCGAGGACAAGAATATGCTGATTATCAGCAACGGTCCCTACCAGTTGGTCCGATTTGACCCGCCGGCACAGTTCGCCGAGTTGGAGGCTTTCCGCGACCCCGGCTACCCGTTCAAACCGGGAGACTGGTACTTCGGATCGGCAGAACCCCTGGCCATCTCCTCATCGTCCCAGTCGATCATCGAGATCGGCGTGGATGCTCGTATCGAGGCGAAAGTGGCCGGACCGGGAACCCTGGGTGTCCTGTACGTGTTCACGGACCCCGCGTCAGGCCGACTCATCAAGAGTGGGATGGCGGAGGGGGCTGGAGGAACGTTCACGGTTTCCTTCTCGGGCGGCGAGACTGGTGCGCTAATCCCAGGCCTGTACCAGTTGACGCTGACTGTGTTCAGCGACGCTCTTTCCACGGTGGGAGAACGGACATTGACGATCGAAGCGGCACCGCCGGGCTCGATCCCCGCAGTGCCCGAACCTCAGCCAACGAGTGAGCCGGTAGAACAACCCAGTACAAGTGATGACACACCCGCCACGCCGACCGCCACACCAGGCGCTGAATCGAGCGGAGGTTGCAGCGTGGGCGGTGCGACTGCAGATATGGGTCTCGTGGCCATGGTGGCCCTGGGGCTGATTGGGACGACGGCCATGCGGCGACGGCGGCGCGAACGATTCCGCTGATGGTATATGCTGCTCGGCGTGCTGGATGTCGAGCGCGTAAGGAGAGCGATATGGCCGCTGAACAGGCCAAAGATACACTGAACATCCCGGAGAATATTGAAGCTTCGATTTGCGAGTGTGGGAAGCTCCTGGCAGACTGCCAGTGCGCTAAGGGCGAGGTATGTGAATGTGGTGGCGACCCTGCTCTGTGCAGCGCGAACGAGTCAGGGAATACCATCGAGCTCGCGCTACCGACGAAGTCTTGATCTGACGAGTTAGTTTTGGATTGGAAGGCCGGAGGACTGTCCGGCCTTTCTCTTTGTCAAATTTGGGAGCGGTCGCTCAGCGGGTCCAGCGCAAACCGCTGACGGTGATGAAGGTCCGCGTCGACTCGATTGCCTCGAGGCTATGGATCTTTTCCATCACGAGTCGATCCAGCTCACGAGTATTTGAGGCGGCAATCTTCGCCACGATGTCGGATTCGCCGTAGATTACGCTCACTTCCATCACCTCGGGAAAGGCTTTGAGGTCTTCTACGACTTCCTCGATGTCTTTGCTTGGAACCGTCATCAAGACGTAGGCGACGACTTCGGATTCGGAGCGGGTCACGTTGTCCTCCCTGTCACGGACGAAGTACTCGCGGGCAAGCAGCATGAGAGGCATCGCCGTGATGCCAGCTTCGGCGAGCGCGGGGGCGAGGTTTTGATAAACGTCGGATGGATCGGTCGTGTCGGTCTTGACAAAGATGTCCCACCGATCACCGTAGACCGGTGTGGCTTCCACCACCTCGCGGAATGAGCGAAGGATGGTCATCACCTCCGACCATCGGCTGACGGGGGCACCGAACGCCACATACGCGATCGTCCGGTCGATCCTAGTCGCGAGGGCGTGGGACCTCTGCACGGCGTACCCGCGCTCATGGAAGCGCCAGACCTCCCGGATGACCCGGACGTCGTCTTCGGCGTAATCGCGACGCGCGATGCGCTTTTTCTGGATCTTCGCAGGGTGGATGTACCCCTGGGCCTCCAGGTAGTAGACGAAGCGTTTGGTCAAGCCAGGGATTTGGCCGAGGACGTGTTTGAGTTCCAAACGTCAGGCGTTCCCGGAGTGTCTCCGCTGTTTCCCTAGCATCGGGTGGGGAACTGTAAGTTCCAAACGATGCCAGAGTGTACATCGGCGGTATGAGAACGGTCAAAGGGGCAGAACCTCTCCCTTCGTTCGTCCTTGCACGGCGTCGTGGCCACGTTTAGGGTAAGCAGCGTGTAGTGTAAGTAATCTACAGATTTTGATAGAAAACCTGAGATGAAGAGAGGATAGATCGAATGACCACTGTTCTTCCCGCAATCTCAAGCCTGATCATGTTCGCGTTCGTGGCGCTGGTGTTCGAGCGGTGGGTGCGTTCCCGGAGGCCGGCGCTCTTGTTCTGGGGTGTGGGCCTGACGATGTTCGGGATTGCGAGCTTTGCAGAGGTCTATTCGTCGTTCGCATGGAACGATTTCGTGTTCCGGTCCTGGTACGCGGTTGGGCCCCTGCTAAATGCGGCATGGATCGGCCTCGGGACCGTCTATCTGTTGAGCCGCCCCCGATTTGCACACTCGCTTTTCGCGATCCTTGGCGTTGGTTCGTTGATCGGCCTGTACGGCGTAATGACCTTACCGATCGATGGCTCGGGTTTCGTGACGTCGTTGCCATTAAGTGATCAGTACCAGCAGATCCTTCCGGATGGAGCTTGGGTCCGCCTGATGACGCCTCTGTTCAATATCTTCGGCCTAATCGCGTTGGTGGGTGGTGCGATCTATTCCGCTTTCCTTTTCTGGCGGAAGAAGACACTCCTGAACCGGATGTGGGGAAACGTGCTGATCGCCACGGGGGCGCTCGTGATCGCGTTCGCCAGCACGCTGACACGGTTCGGCATTGGTGATTATCTTTACGTCGGAGAGTTGGTGTCGGCGGCGCTGATGTTCAGCGGATTCCTCGTCGCGACACATCGGGCACCCGAGGGGGTGTCGACGAGGAATCCGACCCCGGCTGGAGCCCCCACCGGCGGTTCCGAATAACCGCGATGATCCGAGGGATGGAGCACGAATGACCGCCACCGTTGCGACTTCCAGACGGACAAACAATTGGTTCAGCCCACG
>JASLZO010000121.1 GCA_030754805.1 Dehalococcoidia bacterium | reverse complement strand
CCTCCTCGACATCATCGACCGGCGCCAGCGGCTCGTAGTCCACCTCGATCACAGCTAGGGCGGCCTCCGCGATGTGGATATCGGTCGCAGCCACCACTGCAACACCCTGCCCGTGGAAGACCACCTTATCCTCCGCAATCTGCATGCTGCGCTGCTCGGGGATCGGCAGCGCTGTCTCGCCGCCAAGGGCCTCCGCGCTAAGGTCGACCTGGGGATAGTCGGCGGCCGTAACGACGGCTTTCACACCCTCTATCGCGAGGGCGGCGGATGCGTCGATGCCCCTGATGCGCGCGTGGGCATGCGGACTCCGTAGAGTCTTCGCGTAGAGAGTGCCGGGGAGAGTCAGGTCGGCGCCATAGCGGGCCTTTCCCATCACTCGCTCGACTCCATCGATGCGTGGGATCCTCTGTCCGACGGCTCCTCTTTCTGCTATCTGTGACATGTGCTCCCCCTTTTCGGCGGTTCGTCCAAAGTTCGGGTCCCGCTGTCCTTATTCATCAGTTCATGGAATCAGGATAAGACGCAATCAACTTGACGACAAAGAAACTGAGCATTGGACCTCAAAGCCACTGACCCGTTCACTCGGCGGGCCCCTTACGCTCGGGGTTCGTTCCGGCCCGCGCAGCAAAGGATTAAGGATCCTAGCGGGGTGGGGTGTGCACCGACCCCGATCGGAACACCGCTGGAGCCGAGAAACGTGACGAGACGGTTCCAGGCGTTCCTCGCCAGGGCTGGGCTTCCGTCGAAACGCTTTCACGACCTCCGGCACACCTGGGCGTCGCTCCTTCTTGCGCTGGGTGTTCACCCTCGCGTCGTGATGGAGACTCTCGGCCATTCTCAGATCGGTTTGACGATGAACACGTACTCGCACGTCGTCCCAGAACTCCAGCGCGATGCGGCGGTCAAGATGGACGCGGTACTGGCCCGCGAAGCCTAACCGTCTGGATGGCTGTCAGCTTTGCTATCAAACGACCTTTTTCAGCGGGTTCGACGGTTAGCACCAACTGGTACGAACCCCGCCGAATCGCGCTAACCGCCTTGGCGTCCCCGGCAGGATTCGAACCTGCGACCGGCTGATTAGAAGTCAGCTGCTCTATCCGGCTGAGCTACGGGGACACCGACCTCTCAGGGCGCCGGAGTACACAGTTAAAGACTAGCGAGGCGACGTGTCTTCCGGCTCAACCCGCGTGTACACCCGGTGCACTGCATGACGCCCTCCGCGTTTCTGCACCACGCCTTCCAGGCTCATCTGTCCAACGTCCGCGTCCGTTGTCCAACGACGCTGGACCTCGGCTCCGACCCTGAACGATCCGATCAGCGCGAACACCCCGAACCCGATCGCCTGAGGTAATCGCTGAAAACGTCCCTTACCGCCTCCCAGAATGATCGCCGCGCTCAGTGTCGTGAGTGCGCCGGCTAGCAAGAAGTTCGTTCCACAGAACGGCGATACGGCCAGGCCGGACTCACCGGCCTTCAGTCGCTGAATCGCTTCCCGAGAGGACTCCTCTATGACTTGGGTCGAAGCGGGTCCGTATACGTAGAACCCGTTCGGTACCGCCCGACCGCCGAGCTCCCCGATGATGTCCAGTCGCCGGGAAGCGACCGCGATCGTCGCGTGCTCAGCGGCGTGGTTCCGCCGCACAGCGGTCACCCACGACATCAGCATCTCGCTGATCAGCACATCACCTCGCTATTCATTCGTCCACCCGGAGCGCGGACGAGTCTATGGACCCCACCTCACGCGGTCAAGAAAGCCTTTCATCGGGGCAAATAGGCCCGACGCTCTAGCAGGCCACGTCCTGATACTGCCAACGTCGATCCGCAATGAACATCGTGGCTTCTCAGATATGAATCAGAACAAAGATTTCGGACTAGTTTTCGAAACAGGTCCAGAACTCTTGACAATTTTCCTTCGCCATCCGTAGACTGGCAGCTGTTTCGGAGGTTTCTTTTGGCTCGTCAGAAGACCCGGCTCATGCGTCAGGTGGAGGAACGCTACGGGCGCTCCCTCGAACGCCTATTGCCCGAACTGTACAACGAACTCGGCCTCCCAGGGATGTCCGAGCGACTGGGCATCAGCAAAGGCACCCTCTGGTACTGGCTCCTGAAGTACAACGTCAGCGTCCGGCGCGTTGCCCTCGGCCCCGGCGAGAGCCTCGAGATTCACCGCGAGAACTGACCGCCCGGACACCCCGGGCGACAGCATCTGCGGTCCTGGACAGTGAGCGTCTCGACGCGAGAGGGCGGGCCCTCAACCGACCTGAAATCTGAACTGCGCCGTTTCGGCATTCAGCTCGCCATCATCGCGGTCGTCGCCCTCGCGGCGGTCTGGTTTATCTCGGTCTACGGTCCCTCGGTACTTTCTTGGGGCGAAAACCGCGCGTTCCAGGCCGACAAGGCCACACTAGCCCAGGCCCTCGACGACTACCGGGTAGCACCCTCGGCGCTCCGACCCTGGCCCACTTTGTCGGGGGCGACCGGAATCCCCAACGAAGGCAACGTTGCGGGCTACCAATGCGATGCGAGCGACCGGGCCGAGGTCTGTTCCTGGATAGACTTCGAACTCCTCACCAAAGGCGGGTTCCTGTCAGCTACGGACATCGTGAACTCGGCGGACGCGACGCTCAATGTGACCGCGAGCAACGCGCCGAGCGGTCACTACGGTTGGTTCATATCAGCCGGAGGAGAGGTCGCCTCGGAGCCCGACTACACCTCGGAAACTGGGTACCCCTGAGAAGAAGAGAGGCGTTACGCGGGGTAGACGATCTCGCCGCCTGAGGTCTGGCGCGAAGGGGTTCGCCGGACCTCGGCGCCCTTCGTCTTCCAGAAGATCTCCGAGATCTCCTGAACCGATGCCAAGAGGCTCTGGGCATTGTCCATGCTGACGTTCTGGCGTGCCGCCGATGCTTGCTTCATCGTGGTGAACACGAGGGTATGGAGGTTCGGGTACTGCTCCACATGCTCCGGCCGGAAGTAGTCTCCCCACAGGATCCGAATCTCTTGCTTGACCAACTCCGCATGCTCTTCTTTGGCCGATACGTACCGACCGAGCTTGGCACCATAGGTCTCCATGTCATCTGTCGGTAGGTCCGCGATCAGTTGGTTCATGCGGACGACCGTATGCGCCGCCACTTGCGCGGCATGCGGGTCGTAGATGCCACACGGAATGTCGCAATGCGCCTCTGCCTCTACCGATGGCGACGCGACGCGATCGACTGTTCGTAGCAAGGTACTCAGAATCGACATCCAGATTCCCCCAGGTTTCGTTGACTTTCCTCGGCCCAAATGCGGCTGAGTTATAGCACGATTAACCTCACGGCAACAAGAGAAATTCCGGCTCCCGGCCGCTCGGTCCGGCCCATTCAGACTGGGGTCGGCCAGCAGAGGAAGCGCTAATGATCGCCATCGCTCTACACACCACACGAGAAAGGTTTCGGCAGGCCGGTCGCTTCGCGGTCGATCTCGCTTCGTCGATCCGTGTGGTGGTGCTCGGCGAAAGCATGGAACCCGCCCTCTCAGACGGAGACAGGGTTCTAGTGAGCCGTGCTGCTTACCGTTCCGAGGATCCTCGGCCGGGCCATATCGTGCTTCTCGCAATGTCCGTCGCCGGAGTCGAGACGGTCAAGAGAATCGTCGCAGGCCCGGGTGACATGACGCCCGATGGCTTGAACGCGGAAACATTGCTGCCGGGTCAATACTGGGTCCAGGGTGACAACGGCGCAGTTAGCCGCGACTCACGCGTGTTCGGGCCCGTCGACCGTCGAGAGATTACAGGTCGAGTTTGGTATCGCTACTCCCCGACGGATCGTGCTGGGCGCATCCAGACCGACCCGGAGCGCCTAGAATTCCCAGATCAATAATTCCCGAGTATCCGTAACCAGCTCCCGACAAGTGCTCGCACCGACCTACCCGCGGAGGAAGCAAGAACGATGACCAGCCCAGCAGTCGGTCAACCCGCCCCGGAGGTAAGTTTCCGGACCCCCGACCGTGAGACGATTACGCTCGCGGAACAGAAGGGTCAAAGCAACGTGGTCATCGCCTTCTACGTCGCCGCTTTCACCGGCGGTTGAGAGCGCGAGATGCAAGAATTCCAGCGCCTGTTGCCGGAATTCGAGCAGTTGAACACCCAGGTCTGGGGTGTCAGCGTGGACATGGCTCCCACCCAGCGCGCGTTCGCTGAGCACTGTGGCGTCAACTTCAAGATGGTAAGTGGCTTTCCGACCCATGACGGCGCAAAGGCGCTTGGTGCCTTCAACGAGGAACGGAGCGTCACCTTCCGCAAGTCGTTCATCATCGATAAGCAGGGCGTCCTCCGTCACATCATCGATGAGCCCCGCGAAATGGAGCGTCACGCGAACGAGTCGCTCGAGATCGTGCGAGGCATAGAGAGGAAGACGTAGCGACGACGGTGTAACTCACCTCTACCAGCAACCTATCCGTTCGTGTTCCGAGTTGCCATGGAGGGGACCCGGAACACGAACGTGACGACCAGCGACGCCACGGCGAACGCCAACCCGACCACTACGACGTCCCGGCAGGCCATCGCGACTGCAGTCG
>JASLZO010000120.1 GCA_030754805.1 Dehalococcoidia bacterium | reverse complement strand
CACCGACTTTTCGAGCGAGTTCGAACTGGCGTTGATGAACCGGCAGATCGCGCCAGATATCGAAACGGCATTCCTAATGACCAGCGCCGAATACCAGTTTGTGAGTTCGAGTTTGTTGAAGGAGGCGGCCTCTCTCGGCGGGGACGTCTATCACCTGGTGTCGCCGCCCGTGGCGGAGGCACTGCGGAGCAAGTACGGCAGCGGTGAGCCCGCACGATAGTGCGAAGAATGCGGGCGGAAGGAGCACGCTATGGAGATCACAGACCTGATCGATGCACTGGAAGACACGATCGAGAGCGGGGGCAAGGTGCCGCTGACAGGCAAGCGAACCATCGACATGGACAGGGTCGGCAACATCCTGGACCGGATACGCGCGGCCATCCCTGACGAGATTCGGTCGGCGCACGAGATCCGTTCACGGAGCGAAGGCATCGTTACCGATGCGGTGATGGCGGCGAAGCAGATCAAGGCGTCAGCTGAAAAGGAACGCCAGTCGAGCCTGGAAGAGAACTCAATCATCCAGGCGGCGCATGAGCGGGCAAAGGAAATACTTGGGCGAGCTGAGGAAGAGGCGGAGAAACTGCGCCGCCAGGGAGACCTTTCGGCCGCAAGGCGCATCCAGGAAGCGGACGGCTACGCCGAGAGTTCTTTGATGAAACTTGGTGCGCAGATGGCAGCGTTTCGAACACAATCCGCGTCGCTCGAATCGACGGTCACGGAGATTGAGAATTCGATCGAACTGGGGACGAAGGTCCTCCAGGCGGGCCGGGCGCATGCGGGTAGGAACGGGTCGAACGGGACGTCGTCACCCGCGGTTGCCACGGAGCCGCTTCCACCTGAAGACCTGAAAGTTGATGGCCTTCTCGCGACTCCGTTGGCGAGCACGAGCGACGATGCGGGCCCAATCGACGTTGATGCGATAGTCGCGGCCGCGGAGGAGAACGTCTCCAGACGGCGGTAACTTCTCCTACGACAGAGCATTTCAGAAGCGCCCCGTTCACACGAACGGGGCGCTTCTCTATGTCCTGAACGCTATCCGAACTGTTGGGCCATGGCCTCGAGGGCCCGGGTTCAGGTTCTCGGGTTGTGACCGCCCCACGGGAGCGATCACGTATAGGCTCCATGCGGGCCGCCAGACCAGGATGCCGGGCGCGTTCGGGATACCCTTGCTAAAGCGGGTGAATAAGTAACCGGTCAAACTCGAGCTCAATCGCGTCGACCTATACTTCGGCGTTGGTTTTGGTAGGGAGCGATTGACGGGGCATCTAGGGGGCAGCGATGACGTCGTCAGCGGATGAACCCGCGTCCGCCGGAGCTTTGAGCCACCTTCGGGTGCTGGACCTGACCGGACCCCTGGGTCAGATGTGTGCACGCGTCTTCGGGGACATGGGGGCGGATGTTATCAAGGTAGAACCGCCCGGTGGCGACCCGGCCCGCGGGACCCCTCCGTTCGCCGGCGACCGACCTGGTCCCGATCGCAGCCTGATGTTCATGGACCGGAACCGTGGCAAGAAGAGCGTTATTCTCGACCTCGCAAACGAGGAGGGCCGAGAGAGGGTCCGAGCCCTCGCTGCTAGGGTCGACGTAGTGGTGGAAGACTCTCAACCAGGCACGCTTGCCGCGATCGGTCTGGGATTCGACCATCTCTCCCAGGCGAACGCGGGGTTGGTCTACGTTTCGATCACGACTTTCGGACAGACGGGTCCACAATCCGGGTATGCCGGGGGCGAGCTGATCGCCCAGGCGACGGGGGGGATCCTGTTCGCGAACGGTGACGACGGGCAACGGCCGGCGATGGCCCCCGACGACCTGATCTCGAATATCTCATGCCTCCATGCGGCGTTCGGCGCGCTGGCTGCAATCAGGCAGCGACGAGAGACCGGCCGTGGACAACACGTCGATGTGTCGCGGCAGGAGGTGGTGCTGTACTGCCAAGGGAACTACATCCCGCGGTATTCGACGACGGGGCGTGTGACCAAGCGCGAGGGCCGCCACGGAGCGATGGGCGGCGTGAACCTGTTCACCTGCGCCGACGGGGATTTCATCAGCCTAGCTCCGTTCATGGCGCATCATTTCCGGCGCCTGGCGACGGACGTGATCGGTGACGAAGTCCTCGCGAACCCGGAGTTGGAGTCGAACCCCGCGCGGAACGAGGACGCGACGCGTGTCCTGATCAACGAACGGATCGAGAAGTACGCGGCGACCGTGAAACGGGATGACTTCGTCGAACGAGGTCAGAAGGCCGGTGTCCCGGCGGTCCCGATCATGACCCCGGAGGAGGCATTGAACCATCCGCACAACGCGGAGCGGGCTTTCTTCCATGAGGTGGAGGACAAGAACGGCCATCGGACGGTTCCGGGGGCGCCGTTCCGGATGTCGACTACTCCGTGGCGGGTCGACCTCCCGGTACCAACGGTGGGACAGCACACCGACGAAGTGCTTGCGGAACTCGATCGCCCTGCCGGGCAGCGGGCCGCGCAGTCCGGGCGTGACGGAGTCGAAGCCGGAGCCCTCGAAGGTCTGCGCGTAGCCGACTTCACGCGAGCGTTCGCCGGGCCCATCGCGACGATGTTCCTGGGCTTTCTTGGCGCGCAGGTGGTGAAGTTGGAGTCCGGAGACCTCGAGGACAACCGCGGGGGTGGACAGGCCACCTTCCAGGAGTTGAACCGGGCCAAGTTGAGCGCGACCATCGATACGAGGAAGCCCGAAGGTAAAGACCTGATCAAGCAACTCGTATCCCGGAGCGACCTGGTGGTCGAGAATTTTCGGCCGAATGTGATGGGCCGCCTCGAACTTGACTACGAGGCGTTGAGAGTGGCGAAACCGGACCTGATCATGGTTTCGATGCCGGGGTTCGGGCGTAGCGGGCCGCTGAAGGACTACTACGCCTATGGGCAGCAGATCATCGGGACGACGGGCCTTCTGACGCTCTGGGGACATCTCGAGTCCCAGCTCGACGTGCGCGTGAAGTATGCGTTCCCGGATTACGTGGCGGCCATCGCATCGTCCCTCGCGTGTCTGGCCGCGCTTGAGTATCGGAACGAAACGGGCCGGGGCCAGTTCATCGAGCTGGCCCAGTTCGAATCTCTGGCGCACCTATTGGGCGTGACGTATATGGATAGCACGTCGAACGGCCGGCCGCAGACATCGCGTGGGAACGACAGTTGGACCCATGCCCCGCACGACGTGTATCGGTGCACAGGGGATGACGAGTGGGTCGCGATCGCGGTCGAAACGGGAGAGCAGTGGGTGGCGCTGGTCGAGGCGATGGGGTCTCCGGCGTGGTCCGGGGATAGCAGGTTTTCGTCACTTTCAGACCGACGCGCCAACAAGGGAACGCTGGACATCCACATCAATGAGTGGACCGAAACGCGAGGCCGACACGAGGTCGAGACGCTGTTGCAGGGAGTTGGCGTCCCGGCTGGCATTCTTGCGACCGCAAAGGACCTCTATGACGATCCACACCTCCGTTCTAGGGGCGAGATCGTCAGTATCGACCACGGAGAGGACGGGGGCGGGGTGATTGCTCACGCGGGACCGAACGTTCATCTGAGCGGCGGACCGAGTCGCGCCGACCTCCCGTCTCCGGGGAAGGGGGAGCATAACGACGTCGTATTCCGCGACGTGCTTGGGCTCTCTGATCAGGAGGAACGCGAGCTGGAGGCTTCCGGAGTGCTGCGGTAACCAGCCTGACCCGGGGGAATCAAGCCCTGTCTCTGGACGCTGCCCAGATTTTCTCTGACGTGAGCGGAAGCTCGTAGAGCCGGATACCGGTTGCGGCGGCGATTGCGTTGGCGATGGCGGGCGCCGTTGTGATGTTCGAGTGTTCGCCGACGCCCTTGATTTTGTACTCGCCACGGCCGACGTCTTTCTCCACCAGGACGGTGTTGAGTTCCGGGATGTCCCGGGCCGTGGGGATCTTGAAATCCGCGAACGATGGATTGGTCACGCGGCCGCCCTCGTCGACGACGATGTCCTCCATAACCGCTTGGCCTATGGCCTGCATGATCCCACCCTCGATCTGACCGTGGAAACCGACGGGGTTAAGGACACGGCCGGTGTCGTGGACGGCGGTGAGCTTCGTCAGACGAAACTCACCTGTCTCGGGCTCAACGGCGACCTCGGCGACCTGGGCGACGAAGGATGTGTAGGGGTTTGGGTTGGTCTCTGCTTGATCCGCCCGCTCGACGAGGGATTCGCCGGTGCGGGCGACGATGCTGGCGAACGTTGCGGTTTCTCCCGACGCGTCGTTGACCAACACGCCGTCACGGAAGGCGATACCTTCCTCGTTCCAGCCCATGAACTCTGCTGAGAGCCGGCGGAGGCTGTCTTTCACGAGCCTGGAGGCTGCCAGCCCGCCGTGGGTGATAGCAAAGCTAACCCGGCTGCCCCCCACGCCCATATCCGTCTCGACATGATCGGTGGACCAGGGGACGACTTTCACGTCGGTTGGCTCGACGCCGAGTTCCTCAGCAACGACCTGGCTCAACAACGTGTATGTCCCGTTCCCCGATTCGAACAGGGACGTATTCGCGGTGATCGCCCCATCAGGGTCAATGGTGATGCCGACA
>JASLZO010000011.1:5677-14716 GCA_030754805.1 Dehalococcoidia bacterium | reverse complement strand
ATCTTGGGCGGATGTCGCCGTGTATTCGCGATGAGCATCGAACGTAGCCAGACTCGGATCGCGTTCGGCGTGGCGATCGGAACGCTCCAGCACGTTCAGGACTACCTGGTTGAGATGGCCAACATCGAAGAGTCGCTCCGCTGGTCGACATTCGAGGCGTTATGGAAGGTCGACAATGGGCAACCGGATGCGGCGCAGTCGATCGCGATGGCGAGTGCGATCGCGAGCGAGGGCTACCCCCGCGCCGCGGAAGGGGCACACCATGTCCACGCGGGCCTTGGCGTCGACATGGGATATGGACTGCCGTACTTCACGCAGAAAGCACGGACGCTGCAGAGCTACCTGGGCGACGTGATGCACCACCGCGAGCGCATGGCCGACCTGATGGAGCTGGACAAACCGCTGCCGGCGGCCGTCTAGAACCCGGAACCGATTGGGGCCGCTCGCCCTCTCGTCAGGAGGAGGCGGGCGGTTCTTTTGCGTAGGGCACCGGGCGACCCACGTGGAAGTCCTGGACGGCGTGGAACTCGCCGGACCGAATCGCATCGATGAGGTCACGCTCGTGGCGGATGTCGCCCACGAAGGACGTGGTCCCCTTGCCGAGTCCGGCTGCGGAGTGGGCGTCGCTGCCGCCGGTGCCGTTCCGCCCCAGCACGTTCACAACGTCATGCGCAAACCGGGTCTCCCGAGGCGTCCCGCCGCCGTTGACGACCTCGACCTCGTGGACGATCCGGAACACCGGGTGCTCGGCTGCCTGTTCTGGCGTATCGGGAACCGTCCGGGGGTCTTCGAACAGCTTGTTCTGCGTGAAGAGCCCGGCGGGGTTGAAGAGGAACCGGAAGGGATGGGCGATGACCATGACGCCTCCGACCGCCTCGACCTCGGCGTGGAGCTGCTCAACCGCCTCGATACCTCCGTGGAGGGGCGACGAGGGGCCCTGGTAGCCGAAGGCCAGGATATGGCCGAGCGGAGTGTAGACCTCGACGGCTCTGATGAGGACGAGTCCGTCGTGATCGATGCCGCGGATGAACTCATCGAAGTCGTGGGCCGGCCAGCCGTTGTGCTCGGTGATGACGACGCCGTCGAGCCCGATGCGCCGGGCCTCGTTGACCAGATCGAAGGGGTCGAGGGCGGAATCAGGGCTACCGCGGTTCGTGTGGACGTGGAGGTCGAAGTTGGAAGGCAACGGTCAGGTAGAAAGGTGAGGGTTCGGTGGCGACGCGGGACAGCTTAGCCGGGTTCCGAGATGTGACGAAGGCCATCCGAAAGCCGATCGGAACCGACCGTACTATCCAGCTATTGGCGCAAAGGGGATAATGACCTCAGCTAACAATCATCCGCAGTGAACCGGGAGATCGAGACGATGGGATCTGACGTGATGAAGCGGACCTGGGCAAAGCGGCGAGGCTGGCAGACGTGCGGCGTTGCGCTGGTGGCACTGACCGTGATCCTTACGGCGTGTGGAGGCGGAGACGAGGAAGCAACGGCCTCGTTGGTGCCTCCGACCGCTGTCCCGACCGCCGTCCCCACCGTGGTTTCCGTCGCGCATTCGTTTCAACCGATCACCGCCGACCTGGTTGAGGACACTCTCGCTTTCGTCGCGTCGATCCCAGCGTTCGAACGCAACTGCCTCGTGGCGGCCATCGGGCAGGTGCGCTTCGATGAGATCGTCGCCGGAGACCTCGATGTGACCGACGAGGAGGGTGAAGAACTCCTCCGGTGCATCAGCGGGGTCACGTTCGGCCGAATGCTCGCCGGCGGCTTAATCAACGAGACGGACCTCGAATCGTTCTCGGTCGAGACGCTGGACTGTATGGAAACGCAATTCTCGGCGGCCACGCCGTCGGATTTCGTCGATACCTTCGAAGGGTTAAGTGTGGACGACCCGACGTCGGCAGCGTTCGATTTCGCTGACGAGGCGTTGAGTATTGTCCTGTCGGCATTCTTCTGCATGAACGATGCCGAGCGAGCAGTGCTTGATGCGGAGTTGGTCGGGGGCTTGGAAAGCTTCCCCTCTGTGACGATCACGCAGTTGGAGTGCATGTATGACTCGCTCGGCGACGAGGGGCTATCCGAGTTGTTCGAGGGTGATACACCCCCGCTGGAGATTTTCGGCGCGTTGTCGGAGTGTGGGTTCGATCTCGGAGGTCTGAGCGGTGCGCTTCCGATCCCGACCTTCGAGATTCCTGACGTGAGCGGCCTGGACCTGTCCGAGCTCGAGTTGCCGGAGGGGATGAATCTGACCGAGGAGCAGATCGCGTGTCTTCAGGACGCGGGAATCCTGCAGCGAATCGCAGATGGGAACTTCGGGCTAGACATCCTAGGGATCGTCAGCGATTGCGAGGTGGAGATCCCAGCGCTTCCGAGCGGCGGATTGTACTAGGTTGCTTGGGCGCTAGAAGCAGCGCGAGGGAAATTAGCCACTGGCTGCTGATTCTCCCTGGAGGGCCCAGAAAACTCTTTCTGGGTTGAGCGGGGTTTCGTATATCCGGACGCCGGTGGCATCGTGGATGGCGTTGGCTATGGCGGCGACCGGGGTCACGAGCGGTATCTCGCCGACTCCGCGGGCTCCGTAGGGGCCACTGGGGTTCGGTGTGGAGACGATCTCGGTGCCGATCATGGGAATGTCCAGGGTCGTCGGGATCCGGTAATCCAGGAAATTGGCGTTCTGTACGATTCCGGTGACCTGGTCGATATCGTAAACCTCCCAGAGGGCCCAGCCGATGCCCTGCCCTGCGCCGCCCTGCATCTGGCCCTCGACGGCCATCGGGTTGATCGCGTTTCCCGGGTCCTGGAACATCGTGAATCGCTTGACTTCAGGGCGACCGGTCTCGCGATCGACCTCGACCTCCACAATCGATGCGGCGGCGGTGGGGGCCCCGGGTAGGCCCGTGCTGTTACCCGCGCCGTGGATGGAGCCAAGCGTCTGACCGATAGAACGCTCACAGACCTCGACCAGCGTGATGCGCTTGTCGGGGTTGTCACGCATCTCAAAGACCTGATCGGTGTAGTCGAGGTACTCGGGCTCGACCCTCAGGAACTCACCAGCCTTTTCCTTGAGCTTGCCAACCACGTCACGGGCGGCGTTCATGACGGCCGTGCCAGTGGTCAGCGTGGTGCGGCTACCGAACGAGCCGTCGGTGTGCCCGACGGAGTCGGTGTCGCCACTGGTGATGATGATCTGTTCCATCTCGACCCCGAGTTCTTCCGCTGCGATCTGCGCCATCGTGGTCCGGGTTCCAGTGAGATCCACTGATCCTGTAATGACGGAGAAGGTGGCGTTCGAGTTGGCGACGATCTCTGCGTTGGACGTGAGCGTGGCACCACCCCAGTACGCGGCGGCAAACCCACGGCCTCGGCCCTCCGGGACCGTTTCCGTCCAGGCGGGGTGTTGTCGCGCCTCTGTGAGGATCTTTTTCAGGCCCCAGACGGGCATCGCAAGGCCGTTGGGAAGAGGTTCGCCGTCTTCGGTGATGTTCTTTATGCGGAGGTCGATGGGATCCATCCCAACGATCGCCGCCAGTTCGTCCATGAGGGCCTCCGTCGGGAAGTTTCCGATCGGCCCACTCGGAGCGCGGTATGCCATGGCGACGGGTTTGTTCGTGACAACGTCGTAGGCGTCGATGTGGAGATGGGGGAATCGGTAATGGGACGCACCGGTCATGGCCGCCGTGGCGGAGTGCGTGAACCCGGTCATGGCGCCGGTGTCAAGCAGATAGGTCCCTTTGAAGGCGGTGAGCGTGCCGTCCGACTTCGCGCCGATTTTGATGTCGATGACGTGGGCGCACGTGGGGCCGGTCGCACGGAAGACCTCTTCGCGGGTCAGGACGAGCTTCACCGCGCGGCCGGCCTTCATAGCGAGCAGGGCGGTGACGAACTCGATACCGAGCCCGGCTTTGCCGCCGAACCCTCCGCCGATCTCCAGGGAGACTACGGTGACCAGATCCTTGGAGAGGCCGAGGATCGTGGCGAGGGTGTCCCGGAGGTTGAAGTTGATCTGGCTGGAGGTGTAACAGGTGAGGTGACCCTGGGCGTCGATGTCGACGGTAGATGCCTGAGGTTCGAGATAGCCCTGGTGAACCGTTCCACCCCGAAACCTGCGCTCGAGGATGACGTCGGCTTCGTCGAAGCCGTGATCGATGTCCCCGCGGTCAAGTTCGATGCGGCGGGCGATATTGCTGGGCTTCTCAGAGAGACCGCCGGCGAACTCCCAGGTATAGAGGTCGTGATGAACGAGGGAGGAATCCGGTTGCACGGCCTTTACGACGTCGACGACCGGTTCGTCGGGTTCGTAGACGATCTTCACGAGTTCCGCCGCGGCTTCGGCTGCGCTGAGGTCGGTTGCGGCGACGGCGGCAACGGCCTGACCATGGTAGAAGACACGGTCCTCCGCCATCTGCATGCGGCGCTGGTCGCGGGGGGTCATGGTGATCTCGCCGCCGACTGCCTGCGTGGACAGCTCGATACGGGGGAAGTCATGTGAGGTGACGACGGTCTTCACGCCAGGGTGGCGAAGCGCATCACCGATGTCGATGCTGACGATGCGGGCGTTCGCGTGGGGGCTCCGGACGACCTTTGCAAAGAGCGTTCCGTGCGTCGCGTGGTCGGCCCCGTAGATGGCCTTTCCGGTCACCCGCTCCGGGCTATCGACTCGCTTGGCATCCTGTCCAACAACCCTCGTCGTAGGGACGGCGGTTTCGGTCATTTCGGTCTCCTGAAGTCGAGCCTGAGCCCTGGATAGAAGCCGTATACTACGCGCCTATTCGACGCAGATAGGGTACCGAAGTGGTGGAAAGGGCTCCCAGGGGATGAGTTTTCGACCGATTGCCAGCGGGACGGTCACGTCTCCTAAAGGGTTCCGAGCGGGGACGACGTATTCCGGGCTGAAGAAGCCGGGCGACGGCGTGCTGGACCTGGGAATCCTCGTGGCATCCGGGCTGTGCACCGCGGTCGGCGTATTCACGAAGAACCTGGTGGTGGCTTCGCCGGTGGTGCTCTCGCGTAATCACCTCGCATCAGGGAGTGCGAGGGCGATCGTCGTGAACAGCGGGATCGCGAATGCGGCCGTTGGGGAACAGGGAATGATCGACGCCCAGGAGATGGCCCGCCTGACGGCGGAGAAGATCGGCGCCGAGACCGATGAAGTGCTCGTATGCAGCACGGGCGTGATCGGGGTCGAACTGCCGATGGGCGTGGTCCAGAAAGGGATCGAGAACATCGCGCTCCCGAGCGCCGAGGGCGGTCACGAGCTGGCGCGGGCAATGATGACGACAGATACCAAGCCCAAAGAGGTCGCGGTGACGGTGGAAGTGGATGGTCACGAGGTCACAGTGGGTGGCGTGTGCAAGGGCGCCGCCATGATCCATCCGGACATGGCAACGATGCTGGCCTTCTTGACGACGGATGCGTCGGTCGCGCCGGAATGCATGTCGCGCATGTTGAAGACGGCGGTGGACGTGAGCTTCAACATGATCACGATCGACGGCGATACTTCGACGAACGACTCCGTCCTGTTCCTTGCGAGCGGTGAGGCGGTTGGCCCAGAGATTTCGGGCGGAGCACCCGAGTCGGTTCTCCAGGAGGCCGTTACAACCGTCTGCACGACGCTGGCGAAGGCGATCGCGGCGGACGGCGAGGGTTCGACGACGCTGGTCGAGGTGGTGATCGAGGGTGCACGGACCTTTGAGGACGCGCGCAAGGCGGCACGGACTGTTGCGGGATCGACACTGCTGAAGGCGGCTGTCTACGGGCGGGATCCGAACTGGGGTCGCGCGATCGCGGCGCTGGGACGCAGCGGAGTCGACATCGACCCGACCAAGCTGGCGCTCTGGGTGAACGAGATCTGTGTGCTGGACGAAGGGAAACCGATCCCGTTCTTCAAGGAAGCCGCGGTTGCGACGATGCGCGAACCCGAAGTGCGGTTCCTGACGAAGCTCGGCCTGGGTAACGCAACCGCGACGGCGTGGACGTGCGACCTGACCGAGGAATACGTCCGGTTGAACAGCGACTACACGACCTGAGCCGGTCAGCAGGCCTAGAAACGTTAATAGCTTCGGGAACCTTGACGGCAATGACCAGCGATGCATCTCGCACAGTCGTAGTGAAAATCGGCGGAAACTCCCTCGGACCGGAGGACACGACGTTCGCGGACGTGGTCCGGCTTCAGCAGGAAGGCACTCGGGTCATCGTCGTTCACGGCGGGGGCCCGGCGGTGACGGACTGGCTGGAACGGACGGGAGTGGAAACGAGGTTCGTAGATGGACATCGGGTCACGGATGAATCGACGCTTGAAGTCGTAACGGCAGTGTTGAGCGGTCTGGTAAACAAGAGCATCGTGGCGGATATCCAGGCTGCGGGGGGCAACGCCGCCGGCGTGTCGGGTTCGGACGGGCCGACTGTGATCGCGCGCGTCCGTGACGAGACGCTGGGCCGTGTCGGTGACGTCGTTGCCGTGAAACCGGAGCTTCTAGACGTGATCTCAGCGGCGGGAATGATCCCAATCGTTTCCCCGGTGTCACGAGAAGAGGGGCCTTTAGCCCGAGTGCTAAACGTCAATGCGGACAGCGTGGCAGGAGCGCTAGCCGAGGCCGTGCAGGCCGATCGGTTGGTTTTTCTGACGGACGTGTCGGGCGTGTTCGACGCGGCCGGTGAAACGATACCGGCGCTGGACGAGTCGCGGGCGCGGGGACTGATCGCCGACGGTGTGGTCAGCGGCGGTATGATTCCCAAGGTCGAAGCGTGCCTGACGGCGCTGCGACATGCCGCGACGGCGCAGATCGTCGACGGACGACAGTCCGGGGCACTGATGGCGGCGCTGGAAAGTGGAGCGGGGACGGTGATCTCACGCGACGCCGAAGCATGACATGGTGATTAAGCGAGGCCCATGAGCTTCATCGACCAGTTCGAAGAAGGCACGACACCGCAGCTGCCGAGGATACCGGTCCTCCGGTGGGCAATCCCGGTCGGGGCGATCGTCGCCGTGGGGATCATCTTCGCTGTGTCCGCAGGGGTCTACACCGACTGGCTGTGGTTCGACCAACTCGGCTACCTGTCCGTTTACACGACGATTCTGACGACGCGAATCACGCTGTTCGTCGTGGGTTTTCTAGTTTTCCTGGCCCTGTTTGGGGTGAACGTGTACTTCGCGTCGAAGTATTCCCCTCATGGCGTGGCGCCAGAGGCGCAGCTGAACATCCCGGACGAGGCGCTCATGTGGGCGCGACGGTTGGTGACGGTTGGAACAATCGCGGGCGCGGTCCTACTGGCGGTGGTGTTCGGCGTGGCCGCCTCCGGGCAGTGGGAAGTGGCGCTCCGATTCACGAACTCCGAAATGTTCGGGATCACAGACCCGATCTTCAAGAAGGACATGTCGTTCTACGTGTTCTCGATGCCGTTCTTCCGGTTCCTCCAGGGGTGGCTTCTGGGGGCAATTGTGGTGAACGGGCTGGCCGTGCTCGGCATCTACGCGATTAACTTCGCGATCGGTGGGTTCCGGTTTTCCGTTACGCGCGCGCTGCGCTCACAGTTGAGCGCGCTGGGGGCGGTGCTTTTTCTGCTGCTGGCGCTGGGCTACTGGATGAGCACGCAGGAGATCATGCTGTCGACGTCGGGAGCGGGGTTCGGTGCGGGCTACACGGACGTGAACATCCGCCTGCCGGCATTGAACCTCCTGGTCGCGCTGAGCGTCGGAGCCTCTCTGCTCCTAGGGGTGAATACGTTTATGCGTGGTCAGATGCTTCCGATCGTCGGGATTGGAATCTGGTTCGTGGTACTAACGCTGGGTACCGCTGTGGTACCAGGGCTTGTCCAGCGTTTCCAGGTGACACCGAGCGAATTCGCGCGAGAGCAACCCTACATTGCACGGACGATCGAAGGGACACGAATCGGGTTTGCGTTGAACCGGATCACGCAAACGCCGTTCGACTCGACGGGAGCACTGACACCAGCAGTGCTCACTGAGAACCCCGGGACGATCGACAACATCCGGCTCTGGGACCACCGCCCACTGCGAGATGTTTACAACCAAATCCAGTTCATACGGCTGCAGTACGCGTTCGTCGATATCGATATCGACCGCTACGTTGTCGACGGTGTTTACCGACAGGTGATGATCGGGGCGAGGGAGCTGGTTCAGAGCCAACTCGACGTGGGTGCGCAGACTTGGGTGAACCGGAAACTGCAGTTCACACATGGGTACGGCGTTGCGATGAGCCCGGTGACCGAGTTCACCTCGGAGGGACTTCCGGAGTTCCTGGTTAAGGACATCCCGCCGGAGCCCATGGCTGGCGGACCGATGGTCGAGAGTCCACAGATCTACTACGGAGAGGCGACGGACGACTGGGTGATCGTGAACTCGCGTACGCAGGAGTTCGATCATCCGACGAACGACGAACCCGTGTATCGCCCGTATGGCGACGGGCCCGGCGTCAAGATCTCCGGGTTCCTACGGCGGCTCCTGTTCGCATGGCGGTTCACAGACGTGAACATCTTCATTACGGGCGAGGTGAACTCCGACAGCAAGATCCTCTACTTCCGGAACATCCAAGACCGGGTCCGGCATCTCGCTCCGTTTTTGGAGCTGGATCAAGATCCGTACATTGTGACGGTCGACGGGAAGCTGCTGTGGATCCAGGACGCCTACACGACAAGTGATCGCTTCCCATATTCGGAACCGACCCCGTTAGGGTTCAACTACATCCGCAACAGCGTCAAGGTGGTCATCGATGCCTACGACGGGTCGGTGGACATGTACGTAACCGACCCGACGGACGGCATCGTCAACACGTATGCGTCGGTGTTCCCGAAGCTGTTCAAATCGCTGGAGCAGATGCCCCCGGCGCTCCTAGAACACATCCGGTATCCAGAGGATTTCTTCGAAATCCAGGCGCGAAAGTACCTGAAGTTCCACATGACGGTTCCCCAGGTGTTCTACAACCAAGAAGACCTCTGGCAGGTACCGAGCGAGCTGTTCTTCGAGGACTCGCAGCCGATGGAGCCTTACTACGTGATCATGAAGTTGCCGGAAGAGGAGAGCGAGGA
>JASLZO010000011.1:334-5667 GCA_030754805.1 Dehalococcoidia bacterium | reverse complement strand
CAAGCCGAACCTGGTCGGCTGGCTTGCGGCCAGGAACGACGCACCGAACTACGGGAACCTGATCGCGTTCACGTTCCCCAAGGACCGGCAGGTCGACGGGGTGCAGCAGGTGGAGGCCCAGATCAACATCGACCCAGAGATCTCGCAGCAGTTCACACTGTGGAACACGGCGGGATCCCGAGTACTGCGCGGCAACCTGCTGGTGATTCCGGTGGGAGAAACGATCCTGTACGCCGAACCGCTGTACCTGCAAGCGGACGCGCTTCCGTATCCACAGTTGACACGGGTGATCCTGGCGGCCCAAGGCGGGGACCCGGTGATGGAGGAAACGCTCCAGGAGGCGCTCGTGGCGCTGGTGCACGGCGACACCTGGAAAGATTCACCCGATTTCGGGCAGGAAAGGACCGCCACGGACCCGGATGCTTTACTCGTCGAGCAAGTGGTGACCGACTTCAGCCGGATCCAACAGGCGCTCGAAAATCTTCAAGCCGAACTGAACGTGCTGTCGGACCGGCTTCGCGAGAGGTTACAACCGGACATCCCGATCATCACGACGCCAACGCCAACGCCGACCAGCGGATAAAGAACCAAGACTCGGATTCGAGAGAATCAGCGCGGGCGGAGGTTCTTGAGCGGGTCTCGGGCGAAATCGGACAGTCGGGACGGATGCGTCCCATGGGGGAGCGATGACGACGAGCGGTGCTACGAACTGGCAGGAGATCGAGTCCCAGTACTACATGCAGACGGTCCGCCGTGTGCCCGTGACGTTGGTGCGGGGCGAAGGGACGAAGGTCTGGGACGACCAGGGCCGCGAGTACCTGGACTTCGTGGGCGGCTGGGCGACGGCGACACTTGGGCATTCCCATCCCGTCCTCGCAGAGGCGGTGGCTGAGCAGGCACGGACGTTGATCCAGGTGTCCAATGCGTTCTTTACGGTGCCACAGGCAGAACTCGCACAACTGCTGATCGACAACAGCTGCATGGACCGGGTGTTCTTCTGTAATAGCGGCGCGGAGGCGGTCGAGGGGGCAATCAAGGTCGCTCGCCGGTACGGGAAACTCCATCGGGATGGGGCGTACGAAGTCATAACGGCACTGGAATCGTTCCACGGCCGGACGCTGGGAACCCTCTCAGCGACCGGGCAGCCCCAATACCAGGAGGCGTTCACTCCTCTGACGCCAGGATTCGTGCACGTGCCGTTCGACAGCATCGATGCGATTGTCGAAGCGACAACAGAGCGGACCGCCGCGGTGTTGTTGGAACCCGTGCAGGGAGAAGGCGGAGTGAACATCCCTTCTCCCAACTACCTCCGACAGGTCCGGGAGTGGTGTGACGCCAACAACCTGCTCCTGATGTTCGACGAGGTCCAGACGGGCGTCGGGCGGCTGGGGACCCTGTTCGGGTACGAGTCGTTCGATGTGGAGCCAGACGTGATGTCATTGGCGAAGGGACTCGGCGGGGGCGTGCCGATCGGGGCGTTCCTAGTGAAGGACCGGGCGGATTCGCTGACATTCGGGGACCATGGTTCCACCTACGGCGGGAATCCGCTGGCCTGTGCCGCGGGGCGCGCCGTGATGCAGACGGTGCTGGCGGAGGACATCCCGGGGAAGGCAGGTCGTGCCGGCGAGCGGCTGCGGGGCCGGATGCAGGCGATCGCAGACCGTCAGGATTCCGTGCATGAGGTCCGTGGAATGGGCCTGCTGGACGCGATCGAGTTCAGCAACGAGATCGCAGGCGATATTCTGACCGCGTGCCTAGAGCGAGGGATTCTGGTGAACCGCGTGCGGCCGAACGCGATCCGGTTGATGCCACCGCTGGTCATCACAGACGAGGAAATCGACCGGGGGACCGAGATCCTCGAAGAGGCGATTGCGGCGGTGATGCAGGGCTAGCGCCTTCTTCGGGACTGGATCGACGGACCGCGATCCTTGCTTAGTCGTTCGCGCGCTTGAAGTGGGCGCAGGACTTGCCCATGTCGAGCTTCTTGGCGATGGCGAGGTATCGCTTTGTGGACCACTACTCCAAGACAAGGGCGCCATACGCGTCCGACAGATACAGGAGTATGTAGCGTTACTGCGCGGCGAGCACCTAGTATCCGAACGGCAGGCCGTTATGCGTGTCGGGGTAGCACTCCAGCGGGACGACGTAGCCAATCATGCGGTACTGCTTGACCTCCTCGTTACCAGAGGGGAGGCTGTTGAGGAGGATCTACCAGATCCGTGCGACCTCTTGTCGGCGGTCGGCTCGTAACTCGGCCGGGTGTTGCGCGAGCGTCGTTGCGGCGCTCTTAACCATTGGCAGCCAAAGGCATTCGGCCTTAGATTTCCAAGCCTGATCCTGAGCTCGCAGTCAGACCCGTAGTACGGGTTCTTCGGCGAGGGCAATCGGCATCTCGTTGCTAGAATCAAGCCAGTTTTCCAAGGCTGAAACCAGCGGGAGTACACATGGCGGAGAAGCTGATCCTGGCCTACAGCGGAGGCTTGGACACGTCGGTGGCGGTTCGGTGGATCAAAGAGCGGTACGACTATGACGTGATCACGTTGACGGCGGACCTGGGGAACGTCGACGACCCCGAATCGATCCGGAAACGCGCGATCGATTCGGGGGCCGTGGGGGCACACGTCGCGGACGTCCGGGACGAGTTTCTGAGTGATTTCGCCTATCCGGCACTGAAGGCGAACGCGTTGTACCAGGGGATCTATCCGCTGGCAACGGCGTTGGGACGGCCGTTGATCGCACGACTGATGGTCGAAGCCGCGCGCCGTGAGGGAGCCTCCGCAGTCGCGCACGGGTGCACGGGCAAGGGAAACGACCAGGTGCGGCTGGACGTATCGGTCGGCGCGCTGGCCCCGGACCTCAAGGTTGTGGCGCCGGCCCGTGAATGGGGGATGACGCGGGAAGAGGAGATCGCATACGCGAAGCGATACGCGATCCCGGTGCCATCAACCCTCGCGAAGCCGTATTCCACGGATGACAACCTTTGGGGGCGGTCGATCGAGGCCGGGGTGCTCGAAGACCCGTGGACCGAGCCTCCCGCGGACGTGTTCGAGTGGACGAAGTCACCGACCGAGGCCCCGGACGAGCCACGGTACGTAGAAATCAGGTTCGACGCCGGTGTGCCTGTGGCGGTCGATGGCGAGGAGTTGAGCCCGGTCGCGTTGGTGGGACACCTGTCAACAGTGGCCGGAGAGCACGGCGTGGGGCGAGTGGACCACATCGAGGATCGTTTGGTGGGAATCAAATCACGAGAGATCTACGAGGCGCCGGCGGCGACTGTGCTGATCGCAGCGCACCGGGCGATCGAGGGGATGGTGCTAACGAAGGACCAGATCCGGTTCAAGGACGTGATCGCGAGAGAGTACGCGCAGCTTGTGTACGACGGGCTGTGGTTCAGTCGCCTCCGCGAGGACTTGCAGGCGTTCGTCGAGAGCAGCCAACGGTTCGTCACAGGAACAGCGCGGGTCAAGTTGCACAAAGGGCAGGCGACGGTCGTCGGTCGGCAGAGCGACCTTTCTCTCTATGCGACGGAGTTGGCCACATACGGGACCGGTGACCTGTTCGACCAGTCAGCGTCGCCGGGGTTCATCCATCTTTGGGGACTGCCGATCCGGACACAAGTACAGGTCCAAGGGAGCCCGGAGTAGCGACCCGGGCTCTTCTCGCTCGGAACGTCGCTTCGAGGTACGCTCGTGGCTGGAGTAGCGCGAACAATGACTTCAACACCGAACGGCGATCCTGCCTCCTATTTCGCGTCGCTGGCATTCGACCGCCGACTGGCGGAGTACGACGTGCGAGGGTCTGTGGCCTGGGCGCGGGCACTGGGCGCCGCGGGGGTACTGTCGACCGATGAGGTCGAACAGGTCACCAAGGGGTTGGCACAGATCTCCGGGGAACTCGAGGAGGGGAGGTTCCCGTTCCGGCCGGAGCTGGAAGACATCCATTTCAATGTGGAAAGCCGGTTAACGGAGCTGATCGGACCTCTCGGTGGGAAACTGCACACGGGACGATCGCGGAACGACCAGGTGGCGCTCGACGTCCGCCTGTTCGTGAAGGACGCAATCGATGGCGTGATCGAAGGTCTGGCGGCGTATCGGCGGGCCCTGGTCGATCAAGCGGCAGGGCATATCGGGACGTTGATGCCCGGGTACACCCACCTCCAACGGGCGCAACCGATATTGTTGGCGCACCATCTGCTAGCACACGAAGAGGCCGCAGTACGGGACGCCGCGCGGTTCCGGGACGCCCTAGTACGCGTGGACGTGATGCCACTTGGAAGCGCAGCGTTGGCCGGAACCGCGTACCCGATCGACCGCGAGGCGCTGGCACGGGACCTCGGGTTCGCGGAGGGACCGAGCAGAAATAGCATCGACGCGGTTTCGGACCGCGACTTCATCGTGGAGTTCGAGGCGGCGGCGGCGCTTGCCATGGTGCACCTGTCGAGGTTGGCGGAGGAAGTCGTGGTCTGGTCGTCCGAGGAGTTCGGGTTCGTCGAGGTGTCGACGGACTATGCGTCGGGGTCCAGCATCATGCCGCAGAAACGGAACCCGGATGCGGCCGAACTGGTACGGGGCAAGACAGGGCGCGTTCATGGGCACTTGGTCGCGATGTTGACGACACTGAAAGCGCTCCCGCTCGCCTACAACCGGGACCTCCAAGAGGACAAGGAAGGGCTGTTCGACACCGTCGATACCCTCCATTTGAGTCTGGGCGTGACGGCCGGAATGGTCCGGGGGCTGACGTTTCGGGTCGGCCGGATGCTGGACGCGTCGACGGATGGGTTCCTGCTTGCGACCGAGCTTGCCGACTACCTTGCAAAGAAGGGCGCGCCGTTCCGCGAGGCGCATGGGGCGGTCCGGAAGCTCGTTGATGACGCTATCTCGGCAGAACGGACACTTTCCGATCTGACGATCGATGATTACCAGCGAGTGTCGCCATTGTTCGAGCCTGACGTGCTGGAGATCACCGTCGAGAGCGCCGTTGAGGCTCGTGGCGTGCCTGGTGGGACCAGCCGGAATCGTGTGCGGGGGGCAGTCGAAGAAGCACGGACGCGACTGAACTTGGAGTGAGTTCGTGACCGGGCCCGAACCTAGGATGGTGAAGATCGCGCCGTCGATCCTGTCCGCCGATTTCGCGCGGATGGGGGAGCAGGTCGCGGAGGCCGTGGACGGCGGGGCCGACTACATCCACATCGATGTGATGGACGGACGGTTCGTACCGCCGATCACTTTCGGGGCGCACATGGTGGAGGCGATCAAGCGGCACGCAGGGCGGGTCCCGTTGGACGTCCACCTGATGATTCACGAGCCGTCGAGGCTGGTCCCAGAACTCGTGGA
>JASLZO010000011.1:0-324 GCA_030754805.1 Dehalococcoidia bacterium | reverse complement strand
GGATGCCGGCGCGGACCTGCTCGTGGTTCATGCAGAAGCTTGTGAAGACCTTGGTGGGACCGTTTCGGCGGTGAAGGGACGTGGCGCGAAGGTGGGGGTCGCGATCCGACCGGACTCATCCGTGGACGTGTTTTTGCCATTGCTCGGTGACATTGACCTGGTGCTGGTGATGAGTGTGAACCCGGGTTGGTCGGCTCAAAAATACATCGCCGAAGTCGAGGGGAAGGTGGTGGCGCTGCGCCGGTTAATCGACGAACGGGGCCTCGCCACGGAGCTGGAGATGGACGGCGGGATCAACGAGGGGACCGCTCCACGTGCGGCCTC
>JASLZO010000119.1 GCA_030754805.1 Dehalococcoidia bacterium | reverse complement strand
CGTCGCCACACTAGATCGTTTCGGGCTAGAAGAGTGGTTTGCTTAGCGCATCAACGACGAGGTAGACGAAGGAGACGTCCCCCCTGCTCGACGAGGACCAGGAGCAGGCCCTCATTTACTCGGCCGTCGCCGCGGAAGTCCGATAGCTGAGCTGCGGCCTGTGAGCATGCGCAGGAGCGAATATATGACAGAGCTGATCGAGCCGACGCGCGACCCAACCTCCGCACGGTAATGGTCCGCACGGACAATGGCGACGTCGTCGCAACGTTCTACCACAACGCGGCGCACGACCCGCCGACGGACGCGTTCGAGAACGCGATGAGGTTCTACCGTGCCTTCCAAGCCGATCGCGCGAACGATCAGCGATCACAGCACGAGCAGGGGTAACCGCGGGCCGCACTTCCGATATCAGGGGTTATGTCATACGTCGAAGCATATACAACTGTGCTCCTAGCGTAGATCGGCATGATAACTGCATATAATTGCGCTTGAGCGGCACGTTCTTCCGACTTCTCCGAGTCGGTTTTAGTGGTGCATAACATGCCACGCTACGTCCCGTGAGTAGGCGCCCAGTCACGTTACCACGCATCTCAGTGGCGCTATTCCGTGCGGTAGGTGACGTGTAGTTCGATCTTCTCGATAGTCAAGGCTTCGCCCGTCTCAGTTAGAGCCGACACGAGCTCGATGCCCACGAGGTTTTCGCCCCGTGCGAGCTGCATCGGATCCACGGGGAAGACGAGCCGATCGTCCTGGGTCCTGCCCGCACGGAGCAACAGGTTGTTGATCCGCACGTTGATCGCCGACGCAAGCACATCGAGCGAGGTGGAGCCACCCACCGCCACCTGGAGGGTGATCTCCTGAGGGAGCGCCTCGTTCACGTCGTCCGCGACCCAAAGGACCATGAGCGCGTCGGGGCCGCTTCGGAGCGGCATCGGCAACGGCGCGAGCATGTTCGTGAGGAAGTAGAGACGCCGAGGTGTGTACCAGTCGTGCGGGCTCGGAGAAACGTCGGAGGCATGCCCGCCGCCACGTCGCTGCACGAAGAAGACCTTGTCGCGGTTCCGGAGCGTCTCGGGGCTGCCGATCTCGCGGAGGACTCGGCACTGCGTGTCCCACCTGGGAAGCCACGGGATGTTCAGTCGGGCGGCAGATTCCGGGGACCAGAGTTGCCAATTGAACGTGGCTACCCCGTCGGCGCCCTGGTCCCACCAGTTGGCGTAGACACCACGGTAGACCTCGATCGGCGCCATCCCATAGCCATCGGAGCTGTGGTGCTCGCTCCACGAGGGATAGAGCTTGATGCCCGTGCCCGCCGTGATCCGCTTGAATGCGGCGAGGTCCACGTCCGAGGAGCGCGAACCCAAGACGAGGATGTCGATGAGCTGTTCTCGTGCCCACTGTTCGACGTCCATCCCGTCGAAATGGCACCCAATGGGTGAGTTCGGGACCCGCACCGCGAGCAGCACAGGCCTCCCTGAGCTTCTCTCGACGTCCAGAAGGGCCAAGCGGACACGGCGTACGAAGTCCGTAAGGAGATCGCGGTGCCGCCACTGCTCGCCTGGGGGGAACAGAACGGGCACCCGTGCGAAGTCGATTTGGATCCCATCGAAGTCGTACAAGCGCGCTAGTTCATGCAGCGCCTCCACCTTGAGGTCGCGCACCTCCGCGACCTCGAAGTTCCAGTGGTACTGCGGGATGCTCGGGAACGGCTTGTGCACCCAATCCGGATGCTCGGCCTTGATGGGGTTCAAGCCATCGACGGTGACGTCATAGAGCGTGTCGCCGTCCGACCCGTTGACGCGGTACGAGAAGAAGGCTTCCCGGTCGCGTTTGTGAATCTCTGCGACGAGGACCTCAATGGGATCAATGCCGGCTACCCACCAGTCCGGGAAGACCTGATCCGCCCGCGGTAGTACCTCGCTCGGCCAGACGGCCGTGTTGCCTTCACTTAAGTCAAGCCAGACACTGTCGACTTGGTTCCCCTCAACGTCGAGATATCCGAGCACGTGGTCCACGACATCATCCACTCGCGCTGGATTGAAGGTGTTGCGGCTGCGGATGCCCTCCATCGCGAGAACATCCTGCAGGGCGATGATCCGCCTCGGCCGGTTCACGGCTGCGATGTGTTCGGTTGTGAGCGTCACGGTGCGGTCCTCCGTCGTCTCGGGCGACTTCGGCGTCGCCAGCGCCACGCCGACAGACATTAGCGGCAGCAACACGGCGTATCCTCGTCGCATCAGGGACCCGCTGGCGTCCTGCGAACCCGCACGTCCGGCGAACACCGACGTGTGGGAGGGGCGGTCGCCTATCGTCGCCGATGAGGGTGTCCCGCGGCACGTATGAGCGCAACGTCTCCCCTTTGGTCCGAGCGCGATGCCAGAAAGCGACCCGTGGCCGCGTTGGTTGAACCGGGATTCCCCGGATGACCGACGTAGAACCAAGTCGCACGATTGCCTCCTGTGAGGACCTCCGAAATTCTCTGTTGGGTGGATCGTTGTCGCATTTGCAGCCACAAACACCCATCTGCAAGCTCGCTTCAAGGAGATCACAGAAAACGTCGAGGGGCAAGACGGTATCAGATAATGGCCATGCTGCACTTTCGGGATATGCCGCTCTATGAGAGGATTCCAGGAGCATTCCCATCAGGCACACATCACGGACCTGAGCGCCTTATATGCGAAGCATGGTGCGTGTAGATCCACCAAGCCAGGCATGAGCGCACATCGAGAAAGGGCAGTTCGTCGAGAACACGACGAGAGCCATTGTGTCGCGACGCGAGTGGCAGGGAGGCCCGAGAAGATCCGCTGCTGGGCGCGTTGTATAATGACCGTGGATCCACCTAGATCCGCATGAAAACTGAAAAGCGCAGCTTTTGATACGGCATCGTTATGCACCCATGAGCAGACCATTACCCAGTGCCCGATCAAGAATGTTGACTTGCGCACGGCGTGGGAGTACATCGTGGGTATCGATGAAGCGGTGTGTGCGACGCTTCGGAAGGCCCACGGACATCTGATGGGCGGTCGGGTATTCTCGCACGGGAACGCGGCGATGGGTCTGTCGTTTTAGGATTTGGAGGCTGGAAGGCCATGAGACCAAAGATCACCGCGACGCAGGTAGCGGCGGGGCTCGTCGGCGCCGTCACCCTTGGGCTTGTGCTCGCGGGTGCCAGCCGAGCGGCCATCCCTGCGGTTGGCGTTTGGCTGATGGACGAAGGCAGCGGCGAGACGGCTACGGATGCGACGGGCAACGGCAACGACGGTCTCCTAATCGGCGGAGCATTCGTCAAGGAGGGTAAGTTCGGCGGCGCTTTGGAGTTCAACGGCATCGAGGGCCACGCGATCTTCAACCTCGAAGCCCAGAAGCCTGAGCACGCCTTCATCTTTCACCGACCGGGAGGCGCGCCGGATAGCACGTGCATGTTTTGGGTCCGAACGTTCGACGTACCCCACGCCGCAATCCTGTGGACGCGGGAAGATGGCGCGGATAAGGACCGGTATAACATCTACGCCGGCCCGGGTGAGGTGTTCGGCGTCGATTACCGGGAACCGGGTGGCGAGCACCATGGGCTTGCCTCGACGCAGGATTTTCCTGTCGACGTATGGAACCACGTCGCCCTGGTACGGACGGAAAACATCACGTATACCCTGTATGTCAACGGGGTCAACATAAAAAGCGGAACCGATGTCAATCCCGTTCTGCCTGAAACGCCCGTATGGATGATTGCAGGCAGGCCCGGCTTCATCTACGACGGCCTGGTTGACGAGGTCGCCTTCTTCGACGACGCCCTGAGTGAGGACGAGGTGAACGCCATCATGGAGACCGGTCTCGAGGTGGCCGTGCTGAGCGTCTCGCCAAAGGGCAAAGTCACGACCGCGTGGGGACTGATCAAGCGTCGGCAGTAGGTCCACGGGGCTGACGGTACTGGGGCCGATCGTCCCGGGCACACCCATCAGCGCCGCTCTGCGGCCCTCCGAGGACGCCGGATGGATGAGGTACACCTCCACGCCGCAGAGGCGCGCAGAGAGGCGATACGGACGTCATATGTGGAGCGAGCACGGACAGAGCGGGCGTGGTAGGTGAAGGAGGCAGCTGGGCACACGAAGGGGAGCCGTGACATCAGCACAGGAGATCCGGTAGTGCGCGTTACTTCAGAATCGACATCCGGCGGACGTCACGGAACTCACCGGCGCGCAACTCGTAGAAGTAGACCCCACCTTCGCGCCCATGATTGGCAGCGCCGCCTGAATACCTCTCCGCGCATCCGCCGCGCTCAGCAGCCATGCGGTTCGACGGCAAGCCCAGGCTCCGAAACGACCGCCTGCAGGTGGTTCGCGGTCGTGAAGCAGCCGATGTACGGTGCGCCCGCGTCGAACTTCCAACGCGCTCCAGAAGCTTCCGACGATGAACTCACCTATACCCGGATTTCCCAGATGGCTTCGCAGATATGGTACACTGACGTCGGTTCGATCCTTGGTGTGGCTGGTTTTGCACGGTTTTCACGTGACGACGTCAGGAATACCCTATGGGTGAGAGCATTCAGAATGCCTTACGTGTCCGTTTCGACCCCTCCTT
>JASLZO010000118.1:2301-4591 GCA_030754805.1 Dehalococcoidia bacterium | reverse complement strand
GATGCGCTGACGGGCAGCGATCTGGCTGATCCTGCCCCCACACCGCGGGCACGTTTGGTCCTTCTTGTTATGGATCTTCAGACAATCGCGTGGTTTCAGGTGAACGTCCTCGCCCATGCGCTTGCAGAGTTCGTTGACCGCGGCCGTCGGTACAGAGTGGGCGGCCGGATGTAGACGCTCTATCTCTTCGAGCGACAGTTCGACGCGCTTACGGAAGGGTGAGATCCGAGCCTCGAACAGGACTTCGTCCGCGTAGGCATTCCCGATCCCCTCAACCAAGCTTCCGCGCGTCAAGATGCCCTTGATCTCACCGTGGAACCGCTTGAGCCGCTCCGAGAACATCGCCAGATCATCGGAAGAGTCCATGACGTCTGGGCCGGTCTCCTCTAGGCGTGGGATGTCGTCGAGTCGAGCGCGATCCGCGTAGCAGACCATCCCCATCTGCCGGTCATCCGTGTAGCGCAGCTGGGCGCCATCGGACATCCCGAGCATCAGGTACGTGTCTTTCCGAACCCGAGCCTTGGGCTCGACGAGCCAGAGTCGCCCGGTGAGCATTGGGATGACGACGAGGTATCGGTCGTCAGACAAGGCAATGGTCAGCGTCTTTCCGTTGCGCGATACGGACTCCACCGAGCGTCCAGCGACGTTCGCCTCGAACTCATCGGGCACGAGGTTCCGCAGGACGGTGGGTCGAACAACTTTTCCGGAGTCGATCGTCAGACCGACAAGACGTCGCTCCAAGACCTCGCGGACGACCGTGAGTTCAGGGGCCTCGGGCATGGGCCATCAGTCGCACGGGGAACCCTCGCAAGGCTACGGGAGTTGCGTCCTACTCATCTCTGCCGGATTTCGCCTCATCCTCAATGGGACGCCACTTCACCAGCGTCCACTCGGGCGTGACGTCTTCGAAGACCGCTTCCAGCCGCGTGTTGACCTTGTCCGGCGACAGGTAATGATTCGCATCGACGTCAATGACGTTGCCAATCATCCGAGGGCCCTCGTCGAGTTGGACCATCGCGTAGACGTATGGCGTCTCCTCAGAGAAGCGGGTGTCGCCCGGTTGGAACACCGTCGTCCAGCTGTACAGGCGAGCCTTTCCACTGATCGTCGACCAGCTCCAATCCGGTGACAGGCAGTTCGGGCAGGCTTCGCGTGGGTAGAAGAAGTGGCGGTTGCACCCGGAGCAGTACGGCACCGACAGTTCGTGCCTCTTCGCCGCATCCCAGAAGGGCTGTGTGATTTCCGGGTTTATCCCGGCCGTCGGAACCGGTTTCGCGTATTCACTCGTCACAATGAATCTCCTGTTTGAACTGCATCGGGTGGGCTACAGAGTGTCCTCGGACCCGAGGACCAGCGTGCACATCGTGCTCGCGTAGCCGCCTCAACCATTCACCAGACAGAGGTCGTTCCGCGCCACCTGCCTGGCACCCGCCTTCCCCATGATCTGCCTGGCCCCTTCGATGACGTGGCGGAACCCGCCCGCGAGGTTCGGTTGACCGGCCGAGAGTTGGCCACCGTCCGTATTGATCGGGAACTCGCCCTTGTACGTCGTATCGGTCGATTCAAAGAATGGGCCGATCTCACCCTTCGGCACGAGCCCGGAGTCCTCCAAGCAGAGCGATTCGAGAATCGTATAGCAGTCGTAGAACTCGGCGAACTCGATGTCGCGTGGCGTGTAACCGGACATGGCGAACGCCGTGGGGGCCGAGCGCGCGACCGGAGTCGTGGTCAGATTGTCCATCTGCCACTCCGCCTCCGCCTTCACGCCGAAGCCAGCGCCGAGCAGATATGCCGGCTTGTTCAACGATGCTCGCGCTCGGTCAGCCGTCGTCACGATCGCGGCCGCCGCCCCACCGCAGGGCATGACGCATTCGAGCAAATGGATCGGGTAGTTGACGTACCGCGAGTTCAGAACGTCCTCGACCGAGATCGGCTGACCCTGAAACGCTGAGTTCGGGTTTTCCTGGGCGTTAAATCGCTGGTTGGCCGCTAGCCGCGCCAGTTGTTCGGGTTTCGTGCCGTACTCGGCCATGTGCCGGACGTACATCATCGCGTAGCCGGTGTTGGCACCCGCCGCGGGGCCGTACGGTTGTTCTAACTCACCTCCCATGCCGCCACCGCCCTCCGGGGGCGGAACGATGGCCGGGTTGCGCGCGAACCCCATGACGACGAGGACGTAGTTGGCGAAGCCGTTTGTCACGGCTGACGCAGCGTGGGCTATCGCGGTCGCCCCGCTCGCGCCCATCATGCTGGTGCCGGACCCGAACCGGATGTTCTGCAGACCAAGATA
>JASLZO010000118.1:0-2291 GCA_030754805.1 Dehalococcoidia bacterium | reverse complement strand
CATCGCCGGAAAGGTCGAGTCGCCCTCCGTAACGATGCCGTCGATGTCTTCTTTTCGGATGTGCGCATCCTTTATGACCTCACGCGTCACATCGGCGATCAAGCCTAACGAAGACCGACCGGGGTTGGTCCGCTGCGTTGGCAGTTCGGCGATCCCGACGATCGCGGCTGCTCCTCGAAGGCTCATGCCATACCTCCAATAAAATCCGGCTAGGCGCGCAAAGAAGCTGAGAAGGACGGATGCGCGACCTCAGTCTAAAGGGATTCTTGCCAGTCTTGATCCGGCGTGCGAGAAACCACCCCACTGCCCCGCCCTCTCGTCGTGTATTTCGACCACCCTGGTCAGCCAATTCGCCGCCGCTGGTCAGCACTCCGATCCGTTCCATTCAGATGTGACCTTCAGATTTCAGGTGGTGTCCCGCACATTCCGGATCAATGGGAGAGGCGCCCGGAGAACCGCACCGCAGCATCGATCGCCGCTCGTGACAGAGCCGGTTCCTCGCGAAGCATGTCGTCGACGGTCTTGCCGCCTCCTATCAATTCGAGGACACGGGCAACCGTTACGGTCGATCCGCGAATGTGAGGCCGTCCACCGAGCACCGCCGGGTCACTGACGATCCACGCGCCATCGCGATCTGACATCATGGTGTCGCTTCCATTGTCTTTGGATCCTGAGAGAGTTCGCCGGTGTCATCCGGCCCCGGTGCGGCCTCATCGCCAGGTCCGACCGCCGCCTCCGTGTCCCGAATGCGTCCTAGGATCCGGTAGTTCATGACCACATAGCCGAGGATCGTGAAGGCGCCGATACTGAGCGCGAACGGTGCACCCATCGCGCTGGCGATCGACCCAGACAGGAACCCTCCGACAGGCGTGAAGCCCCAAGTGAGGCTGTACAGGCCGATTATCCGGCCTCGCATCGCATCTGGAACGATGAGTTGGAGAACGGCACCCAAGGTCACATCGAACGAGAAGAGCATGGCGTTCAGCACGCCGACGAGGGCCAGAGAGACGGCGAACCATGGCGCGTTGGCGAAGAGGATGAGCGACCCGGCCCCGACCAACGCAGACAGAGCGATTATCCGTCCCTTCCTCCTGTAGTTTCCGAGGCCAGCAACCCCGAGCGTCCCGATGATCGCTCCCACGCCTCCGGCAGTGGCTAGCCAACCGAGTCCAGTCGGGCCCACGAGGAGGACGTCCCTCGCGATGACCGGCAACAGCACCATATGCGAGAACCCGAACCCTTCGATGAGGACACTGAGTAGCAAAAGTGCGCGCACAGTCTGATTCCGGAAGGCATACGAGAAACCGTCGGCGAGGTCCTTCCAGATGGAGTCCGTTGTCTCGGTTGCGCGTTTTCCGACGCGCATGAAGACGAGGGCCATGGATCCGGCCGTAGTAAAAGCGGCGACCGCGAGGTAGCAGTATCCAAGACCGAATGTGGCGAACAACGCGCCAAATACGACTCCGGAGATGATACGGGAGATGTTGAATGAGGTGTTCCGAGCCGCGACCGCATTCAGGAGCAGGTCGCGCCCGACGGTGTCGAATATCAGCGCATTGCCTACTGGAATCGTCATCGCCTGCCCGATCCCCTGGTAGGCAGCGATCGCCAACACGTGCCACAGCTGGACGTTGCCGGTGATGATCAGGAGCCCAAGGACCAGCGCCGCCGTACCGCGGCTGATCTGCAGAACGATGAGGAAGTTTCGCCGATTTACCCGGTCGGCGATCACGCCACCCAGCGCGCCAAATCCGACCATCCCGATCCCGCGCACCCCCGCGACCGCACCAACCCAGAAGGCGCTGTTCGTGAGTTCCAGGGCGAGCCAACCCTGGGCGAGCATCTCGATCCCGATACCGAGCGAGAAAAAGACGTTGTTCGCCCAGAGCCAACGAAAGTCCCTGACGGAGAGGGAAATGAAGAGGCGCTCGATCGGGAAGCGCATGGTTCGAAGTCGAATCGAATTCACGTTGCTCGGATCGGGCGGCGGCGAGTGTCGATGAGCAACCGTATGCGACGTGGGCACCGGAGTCCAGAAACCGCGGGGACGCCAGGGTCCGGTTGGCGAGCGATATACTGACCGAGCGAATGGACGAGCGCCATTTCGGCGGGTTCCGGTCGCTGCGGGTCCAACGCGCTCCGCGGTAGCTCAGTTGGTAGAGCGGTCGGCTGTTAACTGACAAGTCGTAGGTTCGAGTCCTACCCGCGGAGCCAGGACATTTACGTAGACGTCGACATCGGGAGATATGGAGATAGTTCCTGTGCGGATCGGGTTTGTCGGCGGCGGAGTC
>JASLZO010000117.1:2250-4611 GCA_030754805.1 Dehalococcoidia bacterium | reverse complement strand
CGAACGGATCGTCGATATCGATACCGATCGTCTTGTTCTCATCTGGTCGGCCGCGGACCTGCGCCATCGTGCCCTGGTGTCCGAGGTCATTGCCGTACGTTCGGTTGTTGTACATCACGATTAGCAGCGGGATCCGGTGATGGACTGCTGTCCAGAAGGCGGACGGGGTAAAAAGCAGGTCGCCGTCCGACTGGATGTTGATGGTCAGACGCCCCTTGTCGCGGTTCGCGAGCGCGACGCCGATCGCGTGCCCGAGACCCTGTCCCAGCCCGCCACCGCCCCTCGCACTCTGATCCTGGTACGGATGCTGGAAGTCCCATAGGCGCTGCACCCAACCTCGGAAGTCGCCGTTGCCAATCACCCAATCATCATCTTTAACCACGTCCCAGAGTTCAGACGCAATCGTGGCCAGGTGAAGAGGTCGTTCGGAGGAACCGTTCCGAGCTGTTTCCTGGTTACGGCTCAGCGTGTCAATTTGGTTGGCCGCGAACCGAGTCCGACGTTGCTCGATATGTGAGGCGTTCACCTCTTCTGAATCAATCCGTTCTTGGACGCGGTCGGCGAGTGCCGGGACGGCCAACGCCGTGTCCGCCGCAACAGACAGGGCCGTCGGGTAGAGGCTGCCGTGGTCGTCCGCCCAACTCTTGACCAAGAGTTGCCTCAAAGAGATATCGATCAACTTGGCATCGGGCCGGAGGATGTCCTCGTTCGTGCGCGCCGCCCAGTCCTGGCGGGTCAACGGCTGCTGAAGGTCGTAGACGTCAAGCGTTACTACGACGTCTGCCGTCGCCAGCACGTCGTTCTTCGCCTCGGTCGCGTAGAGGGGATGGCGCGTCGGAAAGTTGAACAGGTCCCCACCCGTGATCACCGGGATCGCTAGGATCTCAGCCAACCGGACGAGCCCATCCACCGCTTCCTCCGAGCGACCGAGGAAGTCAGCGATCACCACCGGTTCCTTCGCTTTGATGAGCAGGTCTGTCACCTGGTCCAGCGCGGTGGAGTCGGCCTGGAATTTCGTCGGGCCTGGGAACTGCGAAAAGTCTGGCATCTCGAACGGTTCGGTCAGTTTCTGTTCCTGGAGGTCCGCGTCGAAGCAGACGTAGACCGGTCCCTTTGGTTCAGTCGTGACCAGGTGGTGGGCGCGTATCAGGGACTCGACCGAAGCAGCCACGCTGGCAGGCTGGTCGTCCCACTTCACGATGTCGCGAACGGCATTGCCCTGAACATTGGCAGTGTGGATCCAGTCGATCCACGGGCGCCGGTGATTCGCGTCGACCGGTCCGGTGGCGCCCAGAACCAAAACGCCCTCCCGGCTCATATACGCGTTGAACATGGCCATCGACGCGTGGAGCAGGCCAACGATGTCATGGACGAATGCCGCCATTGGCTTCCCCGCCGCCCGTCCGTACCCGTGCGCGATGGCGACCGCAATCTCTTCGTGGTTACAGAGGATCATCGAGGGGCGCTCGTTGCCCAGGTGATTCACGAGCGAGTCATGCACGCCCCGGAAGGTAGCGCCCGGATTGAGTGCGACGTACTCGATCCCCAGCCCTCGCAGGGTTTCGACGATCACATCGGACCCCCACTCAGCCTTACTCACCACTCGGGACTCAGATGTCACTGCCATCGATTGCTCCTGTTCGTGAACGGGATCGGTCGGCCTGGATGGTGGGCGTCAACCGGCTCGAACCGCTGACCTCTTGTGTGTAAGCCAAAATCAGGTTAGCTCAGTGGTCACCAGGCATTCGAACCTCACCGTCTGTCCATGAAGGAGCTGTCTGAGGTAGAACCGGCCTGAGGGATTAGAATCGCGACGCCATAAACGGATCGGGCTACTCGCATTAACGGAACGGGCTGGAGAAATGACCAATCGCGCTCGAAGAGGCAGTAAGGGTCCGCGCCCGTCGATCCGCACCGTCGACTACACCGAGATCGTCTTGGTCCGCGCCCCCAATGGTGACATAATCGGCTCTGCTCGACTGCAAGGTGAGGCGCGCATGGATGCCCTCAGCCACTGGAGGTGGGATGCGTCCCTCACGGACCACAACTTCACGCTCTCTCGACTTACCGAGACCGAAACCATCGAACTCGTCTTCGCGGACGGCGTCGTCACGACGGCACGGCTCGAAAACCTAGAACTCAGGCGACGTTCGGAGGCGTTCAACCTGGTGGGCATCGGGACCCCGCCACGAATCGACGAAGAGGATCTCAACTAGGAACCACGCTCGAAATTCAGCTTCCGGTCAAATGCCCATCGGTTCCGTCTTCCTCTTCCGTGCCCTTTTGCATGTCACGCAGGCTTGCCGGAGCGATTGCCTTCCTTGGAACCTGCTGCACAAGCGCAGCCCGGATGGGTCCTCA
>JASLZO010000117.1:0-2240 GCA_030754805.1 Dehalococcoidia bacterium | reverse complement strand
TTCGGCACTGCTCATCGCTAACCCCTCTCTTGATTAGCTCTGGCAAAACGGACTCCAACACGAATGAATAGCCGTTACCGCCGTACCGCTTGAGTTGCATCTTCGTGTACACATCGTGAGAGAGCAGGATGCGGTCTTCGTACCCCTCCGCGATCAGCTTCGGTATCGCTTCAACCACCTGGGGTGTCAAGGCCAACCCTCCGAGGTATTGCATTGAATGACTCTTCGGTTTAAGGAAAAGGGCAGTGCTCGGCATGCCGAGCATGTCAAATTGGATGTAGACCCCATGGCTGAGTAGTTTCAGCATGAAGGGCATATCCCAGGCGATACCATCGCTGTGCCCGAAAATGACGCGGGACGGGTCCACTCCCTCCTCAACCAGGGTAGTAAGAGTCTCGAACTTCTCATCGCCCACCCCTCCACGATGTAACGAAATCGCGGCACCGGTCGCGATGCTCGCGCGGGCGGACGCCCGGAGGCTTTTGATCTCGTTGGGCGTTAACGGTTCACCGTTGATGCCAACCTCGCCGATGATCCCCGACCGGATACCTGTGTCACCAACCCCGACCGAGACGTCCTGGACGATCTCGTTGGCGAGTTCCTCGACGGTTCGTTGGTCCATATCATCCGGGTGGTACGCCTTGTGATACCAGCCGGAACCCATGATGATGTTTAAGCCAGTGGCGTTCGAGACTCGGCGTAGGGCTAACGGATCGCGACCAAGGCCGATATTGGTAACGTCGACAATCGTCGACCCGCCGTACTTCTTGAACTCCATCACCTCTGCGATCATGGTGGATTCATCCCCAGGGACCAAATTGTCTTTGATGGGTACCCACTGGTGGGCTAAGTGCAAGTTCTCCATCGTCAGTTTCTGGTCCCACACGAGGGAATGCGTGGCTGGTGTGTTGCGAGACGGAATCTGGTGTCTCCACGGCGCGGCGAAGAGGTGTTCGTGGGGCAGGGTGGCGCCCAGACGGGACGAATCCACCGGCCCGTTTACGGTCATCACTTTCCCAACAACATCGGGGCTCGGATCTTTGGCGATGTTCATAATTCCTCGATACGCGGGTGGGTTAGAGCGTGTCGGCCGTTCCGGTGGTCGTGGTCGATTGCTTACGTTGCACACAAACGATACTTGTACTGAACGCCCGCCTGTCGGACGTCAGCAACAATGGGACAGTTGCGCTGAGAGAAGGGCGGGGGCTTGGTGGCGGCAACGGGCTCGAACCGCTGACCTCTTGCGGTAAGCCAAAATCAGGTTAGCAGAGTGGCAACCGGGCATCCGAACTGGCCGATGGGGAGCGTAAACCCCGAGGGTATCCGGTAAACGACCCTTCTTTCGTCACGAACGCCATACCGATCATGACTCCGAATCCGATAGCCCTGATCGCTTCTTTATCCAGTGAAGACACCGCCATGCTCGACTACTGGCGGTGGCCATACCCGGGCGTCTACTACAAAACGGGGCGGGCCTCTCTACGCCAGGATCTCGTCAAGCTGCTGCAGTATCTCATCGACCGTCGGCCGATCCGCGATGCCTGACGCGACGTCACGCCAGAGGATCGTCCCGTCAGGCGCAAGGATGAAGGTCGCCGGAGCGGCGACACCATCGTTCAACAGATTGTAGACGCCATATCCACGCGCGACCGATTCCGTGGGGTCCGCCAACACTGGATATTCGGCGCCGGTGTAGCCCGCCATCTCTACCGCTTCGCTGGTGGCATCGGTGCTCAGCGCAACCAGCCCGACGTTCCGATCGATGAACCGTGAGTAATTCTCCTGCAGCTCGCCGAGCTGAGCGCGGCAGACCCCTCAAAACAGCCCGCGGTAGAACACGAGGACCAGAGCGTCTCGGTCTAGGAGCAGTTCGTCTAGCGTGATTTGCTGCCGATCGGCGCTCGCCAACGCGAACTTCGGAGCAACGTCTCCAACTTCCCGAGCGCCGCCGCCCCGGTCCGTCAACTGAGTTGCCACCGCGACGATCGTCAGCAAGCCGACCCCCGCAAGCACGATCAACCATGGTAACCACCAGCGGGACTGTCGAGGCGTCGATGGTTGTCGCCTCGAGGCGAGATCGGTCCGCTCTCTCCGCGGGCGTCGCGGCTGTCGGCTCACAATCCTCCTCCAACGTGAGGTCGAAATCGGTCGGAAGGACGTCGACTCGGGCAATCTCCCTGGCGCCCCGGCAGGGTTCGAACCAGCGACCGGTCATGGGATTATTCTCACTGGAACGATTG
>JASLZO010000116.1 GCA_030754805.1 Dehalococcoidia bacterium | reverse complement strand
GGCGGCGACGACGCCTCTGGATTCAGGCGAACCCCCAACGACGACGGGCTTCCCTCGCAGATTCGCATCGTCCAACTGTTCGACCGACGCGTAGAACGCGTCCAAGTCGGCGTGGAGGATGTAGGACCAGATCGATTCGGCGGTTTGGTCGGCCACGTCCCGATTGTAGGATTCGCGTTCTCGGATCGTAAGCGGGCAGCGGCGCCAGGGGTTATGAGTACTGCTGAGAGACGCTGAAACCAACCCACACAGCAGTGAGTCCGAGCCCGATCTGGAGCGCCACGTTCCCTACCGCGGCCAACGTCTGACCATCTCGAACCATTGAAATCGTGTCGTATCCGAAAGCCGAGAACGTCGTGAAGCCTCCCAATACCCCGACGGCGAGAAATGTACGAGTCCCTTCACCCAGAAGTTGCCGCGTCTCGGCAAGCCCTACGACCAACCCGATGAGAAAGCATCCCACGACGTTGACGGTCAGCGTTCCAGCCGGGATCCACGCGTTCCCGACAATAGATTGCACCCAAACGCCCAACAGGTGCCTGGAAACGGAGCCGAGGAAACCGCCTGCCCCGACGAGCAAAGCCGTCATGATGCCGATCGAGCCCATTCAGGTATCGCGTTAATCGCGGCTCGATCGACGAGCGATCGAGGAGGCGACCACGCCCGCGGCGATTCCGTTATCGATATTGACGACCGCGATCCCCATCGAGCAGGCCTGAAGCATGGTTGTGAGGGCACCGAGGCCTTCGCCCCCGAACCCGGATCCCGTCGATGTCGGGAGGCCAACGATCGGAGTATCGACGAGTCCGGCCAAGACCGGAGCCAAGCCGCCCTCTTGCCCAGCGATAGCGATGATCACATCCGGGTCTGATTCGAGGATCTGCTTCACGACCGGAAAAAGCCGATGGAGCCCAGAGATGCCGACGTCCGGGTATAGGTCCGCATGGGCACCCAGTGTTTCCACGATCACCTTCGCTTGCAGAGCGATCGGGACGTCCGATGTCCCAGCGGTGACGATGGAGACCCTTCCGACGCGAGTTTTCTCCACAGATCCCGGTTTCCTCGCCACGATCAAGCGCGCAGTTTCTTCGAAAACGACTGATGGCGCCCGCGGGTTTGACCTTAGAAGTAAGGCATGTTCGGCGGTTGCACCAGAGAGGATGACGAGGTCCTCCGACTCGAGGAGAGATGTGGCCATCTCCACCGCTAGAGAGACAGGCTTCCCGTTACATCGAATGATCTCGGGGCGACCGAGCCTCGCGTTTCGGCCGGCGTCGAGATTCGCGAGGCCTTCGAGTTCGATGACCGCGAATAGGTTCAACCGCTTCTCCGCTTCGTCAGGGGTCAGCACTCCTTCAGAAACGGCCCGCAGAATATCTCGCACAGCGACACCCTCCCCAATCCAGGAGTAGCGCTTAGTAGCGCACGATCACGAACTCGACCGTTTGAGTACTGAATGGGTCAGAAGGCAGCTGCGGGCTCCTGCCCATCAAGAAGTTGTTGGAGGGTGTCTCCTTCCAACGTCTCGATCTCGACCAGCCGCTTCGCCAAGCGGTCCAATCTGGCTCGGTTTTCTCTGAGGATCTGGACCGCGGTTTCCCAAGCGTCACTCACGATCTTGCTGACTTCCACGTCGATCTCGTCGGCGGTCCGGTCGCCGTAGTTGCGTTGTTCACCCATCTCTCGTCCTAGGAACACCATTTCTTCGCGCTTACCCAGCGTCACCGGTCCGAGTTTGTCGCTCATGCCGTACACGGTCACCATCCTTCTGGCGATGTTGGTGACCTGTTCGATGTCGTTCGATGCGCCCGTGCTGAAGTCGTCGAACACAACATGCTCGGCAGCCCGACCACCGAGGGCGGCGATGATGCTACCGATGAGCTGGTCCCGGGTCTTCAGCATGGTTTCCTCGTTCGGGAGGAAGCGAGTGTACCCGCCCATCATCCCACGGGAGACAATCGTCACCTTCTGGACGGGGTCGCCATGTGGTATCAGGTGGCCAACGATCGCGTGCCCACCCTCATGGTACGCGGTCACCTCTTTTTCATGGTCAGTGATCAACCGGCTCTTCCGTTCCGGTCCGGCAACGACTCGGTCTACGGCCTCAGCAGCCTCTCCGTATCCGATCACCTTTTTACCGCGCCGAGCTGCGAGAATCGCCGCTTCATTAATCAGGTTCGCGAGATCCGCGCCACTGAATCCAGGCGTCTGTTTCCCCAGAAGCTCGAGGTCCATGTCGTCGGCCAACGGTTTGCCGCGTGCATGAATCTCGAGAATCGCCTTTCGGCCACGAACATCAGGGAGATCGATGGTGACGCGACGGTCGAAACGTCCCGGGCGGAGAAGGGCGGGGTCGAGAATGTCGGGTCTGTTTGTGGCCGCAACGACGATCACATTCGTGGAACTATCGAAACCATCCATCTCTACAAGGATCTGGTTCAGAGTTTGTTCACGTTCGTCGTGCCCACCACCGAGGCCAGCGCCACGATGACGACCGACCGCGTCGATTTCATCGACGAATACGATGGCCGGCGCGTTGCGCCTCGCCTGCTCGAAAAGGTCACGAACGCGGCTGGCGCCGACACCGACGAACATCTCCACGAACTCGGACCCGCTGATCGAGAAGAACGGAACCGCGGCCTCGCCCGCGACCGCCCTAGCCAGGAGAGTTTTCCCGCCTCCCGGCGGACCGACCAACAGGACCCCGGCGGGGATGCGGGCCCCGAGGCTAGCGAATTTTTCGGGGAATTTCAGGAATTCGACGACTTCCTCGAGTTCGATCTTGGCTTCTTCAATCCCGGCAATATCGGAGAACGTGACCGACGGACGGTTGCCGAGGAACATGCGCGCGCGGCTTCGACCGAACTGGAGGGCTTGGTTACCGCCACCCTGCGCCTGTCGCATGAAGAACAGGAGAATCCCGCCGAAGAAAATAAGCGGGAGGAACTGGATCAAGATGCCGAAGAAGCTGCCGAAGCGGCTGCCGCCGGTCGGCTCCACGTCGACCTTACCGGGGCCTTCGCCAACATCGATCCCAGCGTCCGTCAGAATCGTGACGATGCTAGTGCCAGATTCTTTGTGCACCGTGAAGTTGCGCTCGTCGACCGTCGTCACGGTGAGCGTGTCACCGTTGACTTTCACCTTCTGTATCGCCCCGGCGCGGGATTGTTCGATCATCCAGCCGAGTGATTGAGAGCCGCCACCGCCCGGCGATTGAAGCAGGGTGAAGAGAATGGCAACGACCGCCACGAATACCAAAAGGTAGACGAAGCCGTTTCGGAATATCTTGGGGTTTACTCCACCCACGAGACCCCGCGCCCCCACTACAGGCCATTCACGGACCGGGATTTTGACCCGCACCGCCGAACCTGTCCAACGTCGTTCCTTAGTATACTCCGCAATCTGCGCACGAATGGAAACCAACCGTCCACAGGAGGGTGATCCCCCGTTCAATCTTCCCGGATTCACCCAGTTGTCGTGAGACCCGCCTCCATTCAGCGAGACCCAGGCCTAATCGGCCTCGCGCTACTTGGGACCGCTCCCGCGATCGCCCTTTTCATCCTGCGCCTATCCGGTTCGGAAGGTGTTTCAGATGGCGTCGCGTCCGTCCTCTACGGGACGAGCATCCTGTCCGCTGCGTTTCTCCTCACCTGGGCGGCGGAGGCCGCCGAACGCGACATCTCGCACGCCCTGGCCATTTCGTCCATCGCCATCATTACCGTCTTACCTGAGTACGCCATCGATTTCACTCTCATCTGGAAGGCCGGGACCGACCCTCAGTACCTGTCCTACGCCGTCGCGAACATGACGGGAGCGAACCGCCTGTTGATCGGGTTGGCGTGGCCACTGGTGGTCCTAATCATCTGGGCGAAACGTCGGCAACCGGGGGTCCGGCTGGGGCGGAACCATTACGTGGAGGTGGGGTTCCTGGCGGCGGCGACGGTGTACGCGTTCACGCTGCCGTTGAAGGGCCAGATCAGCCTTTTCGATGCGGGCGTTCTGATCGGGTTGTTCGTTGCGTACATGTGGTTCAACGCGAAATCTGAAGTTCATGAGCCGGATCTGATCGGGCCGAGCGCGCTAATCGGGTCCCTGAGTGCCGGTACACGACGACTCGTCGTTAGCGTTTTGTTCCTGTTTGCGGCGGCTGTGATCTTCATGTCCGCCGAACCGTTCGCGGAGGGGTTGATCGCCTCAGGGAAGACGCTCGGATTGGACGAGTTCCTGTTGATCCAATGGGTGGCGCCGCTGGCATCGGAGGCACCGGAAATCCTGGTAGCCAGCATCTTCGCGTTGCGTGGAGACGGGGCGTCGGCGCTCGGAATGCTGCTCTCGGCGAAGGTGAACCAGTGGACGTTGTTGGTGGGAAGTCTTCCGATCGTTTATTCGGTGTCGACGGGGAGCACCTCTCCGATACCACTAGACGCACGGCAGACTCAGGAAGTGTTGCTCACGGCGGCGCAGTCATTGTTCGGGGTGGTGATGCTGGTGACGCTCTTCCTCGGGAGTCGAGGGGCGATGGTGCTTCTTTTCCTGTTCTTGACTCAACTCGTGGTGCCCGAGACCGCGTTCCGATTGGCCTTCTCCGGCCTGTACCTGATGTTGGCCGCCACGATGGTGCTGGGGA
>JASLZO010000115.1 GCA_030754805.1 Dehalococcoidia bacterium | reverse complement strand
TCTGGATCCGGAAATCCGCCAGGTCGCTTTCGTTCCAGTCGTGGCCGGTAGCACCCCAGAGGAACCGGACGAGCGCGCGGTGATCTTTCCCGTCCATGACGGTGGTGGCTCCAGTTGCCTCTGCCGCTCTCGATACCCGATAGCCTTCTCGTTGAAATACGCGTAACGTCGCCGCTTCTATGGCGTGCGGGTCCGCCCCGTTTGGCCGTTGCGTCGAACCGGTCACCGACTATTCGGCCAGGCACGCCCCACGCCTAGCTACGCGGGCGGGATCGTCGCCGGCGGGATCGAGAGGGGCGCGGCGCCCGTTTTCCACCCCCCGGGCCTCGGTATCCATCGTCATCGGGCTTGTTGGTGGCCGGCACCCTTTCAGGAACACGAGTCGGCGCCTTAGCCTCCGCTCGTCGGCGTGTTGTTCGTTGCCAGATCCAGTAGTACACAGGAATCATCGCGCCGATGAAATAAACCGTGCTGATAACGATGATTGCTCCTTCATGGGCTCGAAGAAACTCGCCGAAGGAGGTTCCGCCCATCTGTTGCGTCAACCACGGCAGGCTCCACCCGAGATGCAGCGGGTTGAACGCTGTAAGCCCAAGCACCACCAGGGCCAGGATGAACCTTTGCCGTGTGATCCCCATCAGGGTCTTTGAATTCCTCCTTTGCCGGTTGTGCGCCATGGTAGGCAGCCAGAAATGTGACCGTCAACGAACCGCTTTCTACCCATCTGTCCACGTGGTTCGCACTCAGCCAGCTACTCCTCGCATTATATCGCGACATAACATTTATTGTACGAAGTTCTATCACACCCTACTTTAAGGGTCCTGGCCGTCCATAGCGATATAGAGGTTCCGGCGATTGTCGGTGTTCGAGCCGTGCAGGACCGGGCAGATTGGATCGAGCCGTTCCGAAGCATCAACCGATCAGCCGTCGGACCTCCGGGCTGCGCCCGCCAACATCGCGTCCACTTCAGTCTTCAGCTCACCGAGACCCTGGCCGGTGCGGGCCGAGATAGGCAGCATTTTCCCTAACGGGTCGATAACCGTCACCTCGTCCACCAAACGGCGCGCACCGGTGGTTCCATCCGTTGGCACGAGGTCCATCTTGTTCAATACCAGCAAGCGCGGTTTGTCATCGACTTTCAGCTCTCGAAGCAAGTCGATGACCGTTTCGAGTTGCTGCGTGGCTGCAGGGTGGCTCAAGTCGGCGACCAACAGGAGAGCTTCCGCGTATTCGAGTTCCTCCAGTGTCGCGCGGAACGCAGCGACCAGGCCATGTGGGAGCTTCTGGATGAATCCAACGGTATCGGTCAGGACCGCCTCGCCACCGCTCGGCAGTCTCAACGTGCGCGTCACGGGGTCGAGGGTCGCGAACAACTTGTCCACCGCCAGAACATTCGCACGAGTGAGCGCGTTCATCAGGGTGCTTTTCCCCGCGTTCGTGTAGCCAATGAGAGAAACGGCGGGCAGCCCACGTTGCTGGCGCTCCCCACGGTAGTGGGCACGTCGTCGCCGCACGTCGTCCAAATCCTTTTGCAGGCGATGGATCCGCTGCCGGACCAGGCGGCGGTCAGTCTCGAGTTGAGATTCGCCCGGGCCACGCGTTCCTATCCCGCCCCCAAGCCGCTCTAGATGGCTCCACTGCCCTACCAACCTCGGGAGGAGGTACTGGTGCTGGGCGAGTTCGACCTGTAAACGGCCTTCTTTCGTGTTCGCGCGCTGCGCGAAGATATCGAGAATCAGCGCGGTCCGGTCCAACACCTTCGCGCCCTCTAGCGCTTCCTCGAGGTTTCTCTGTTGGGCCGGCGATAGCTCGTCATCCAAAATGACCGTCGTGGCTCGCAGGTCACCGAGTTGATCTCTAATCTCCTGTAGCTTCCCCTTGCCAACGTAAACGTGCGTGGGCTTGTGCAACCGTTGGAGCAGGGTTCCGACCACGTCGGCGCCCGCACTGGCAGCCAGCGCAGCGAGTTCGGCGACCGAGTCTTCCAGCGTCCAGGATCGACGACCGGGGCGGCGGACCTCAGCACCAACGACGATCGCGCGCTCGGGACCTCTGACCGCTGAAACAGGGACGACCTTGCCTTTAGCGACTGTCATTCAGCGATGCGAACCTAAGGTTACGAGAACGGGCTGCCGCTCGGAGGGCGGTCACGTCCAGCCCCAGACCTCCGAAACCCCTGGCCGCCCTGCGGCACCATGGCACGGAGTCGGCGGGCCCGTTCGTTCGTCGGCGGATGGGTCGTAAAGAGCTTGCTCATCGTCTCCCGACCAGACAACGGGTTGACGATGAACAGGTGAGCCGTCGCCTCACCGGTTGACTCAGATACTCGAATCGGCAGCGCGTGGGCACCTTCTTCCAGCTTTTCCAATGCACGAGCAAGCCCCTCCGGGTTGCCACTCAGGCGAGCTCCGAATGCATCGGCCTGGAACTCCCGGGTGCGGGAGATGGCCGCGCGAATCACGAGGGCAACGATGGGCATGACGATGGCGACGATTAGGATGCCTACGATTCCCGCGCCACCGCCGTTGCTCCGCCCACCGCTCATCCCGCCGAAGAACATACCGAATCGGCCAATCATCGCAATGACAGAGATTGCCCCGGCCATGACGGCAACCACGGTCATGATCAAGGTGTCCCGGTTGCCAACATGAGCCAACTCATGTGCCATGACCGCTTCGAGTTCCTTGTGGTCGAGGATCCGCATGATGCCACGGGTCGCGGCAACGGATGCCTTCTTGGGGCTTCGACCAGTCGCGAACGCGTTTGGAGACTCGTCCTCGATGATGTGGACCTTCGGCTTTGGAAGTCCCGAGTCCAAGGCGAGCTTGTCGATGATTCGGTGGAGTTCGGGTTCCTGCGCGGGGGTGACCTCGCGGGCGTGATACATCTTCAACGCAATAGCGTCGCTACCCCAATACGCCGCTCCGTTCATCGCGATCGCGATCACCAAACCGATCACGACCCCACCTGCCCCACCCACCAGGTATCCCGTCAAAAGCAGGAGCATCGACAGGGTCAGGAGTAACGCAAACGTCTTCAGTGTGTTGCCGACGGTGCTCATCAACCCCTTCCGGAAACCCCTTCCGGAATCCGACGCAGCTATGCCGCAATTATACATGGGACCCGCGTGTAGACTGGCTTTCAGGCCGTGGAGACACGGCTCTTCCTCACCATGGACCCAACCGGAATAGAGACCCCCGTCGCGGCTACACCTGTCCGACACCACGGACGTATCTTCACGACTTTCGCCTTGTTCGTGGTTTTGACGATCCTCTCTCGGGTGCTCCTGGTTGCGCCACTTGAGCAACGGACAGAAGCAACCGATGACGGCCGGTTCGCAACCGTATGGGAAGCATGGCGAGCGCTCGGCGAAGAAATCGCCCGCGACGATTCGGAGACCGCCACTGCGGCGGCTCGCGCGGTCAGACAGATGGCCATCGTCGTGAACGAGGACCCAGTTTCGTTATCTGATCGGTTGCCGACCATCTCGTCGCCTGCGCCTCCGTCCGTCCCAGACGGCCTGCAAGACGTATGGAGGGCCTGGCGCCTGCTGAAGGTCGACTACGCGGATCTCTCGACCGAATCCTTTTCGCGGGCCGCGATCGCAGGACTGGGAGCCGACTCGGACCCGGCGCTCAGATACTTATCGCCTGACGAATTTGAGGACATCCTTGACTACTTCGCCGGTGACACGTATGAGGGGATCGGAGCCTTCGTTACGGAGTCGGAGCGGGGACCGATGATCGACGAGGTGTTCACAGATGAACCGGCCGACAAGGCAGGCCTGGTCGAAGGAGACGTCATCCTCTCGGTGGATGGAGTATCAACCGACGGGTTGGAGCTGGAACGGATCGTTGAAATCGTCAAGGGCCCGCTGGGCAGCAATGTGGAACTTCTCGTTCTCTCCAAAGGTGAGACCGCCCCGAGAACCGTGGTAATCACCAGGGCTACAGTCCCCGGACCGTCACTAAGGAGCGAGATCCTGGACGGAGAAATCGCATATATCTGGCTGTTCCGGTTCCACAGAGAATCGGGTGACGAGTTCCACAAAAAATTGCGGTCGCTGATCGACCAGGGCATCCGAGGACTCGTCCTGGATATGCGTGAGAATCCGGGCGGAAGCCTCGGATCGGCGTCGCAGATTGCGAGTGAGTTCCTGTCGGACGGGATAGTAATGTACGAAATCTCGAACAACGGCGAGCGACAGGACTGGGCGGTGCGGTACGGCGGGCTCGCCCCTGAGCTTCCTCTCGTGGTCATCGTCAGCGGCGGGTCGGCCAGCGCGGCAGAGGTCGTCGCCGGAGCACTGCAGGCTCACAGGCGCGCGCGCCTGTTTGGAAGCACGACGTACGGCAAGGGATCCGTCCAGACGTTCCGTCAGTTGAGCGACGGGTCCGCTCTCTATATCACGATTGCCCGTTGGTATACGCCCGACGGGGAGGCCATCCAGAACCGCGGTATCACACCTGATGTTTCGATCCCCGTCTTGCGCAGATCACCGACAGATGTTCCCCTCATCATTGCGTATACGGAACTGCTCGAAATGGTGAATTCGGTTCGCGAATGAGGGAGACATTAGACGCACAATAGAAACGGCCTCCCACATGGGAGGCCATTGTCATGTTCTAGTGGATGAAAG
>JASLZO010000114.1 GCA_030754805.1 Dehalococcoidia bacterium | reverse complement strand
GGAATCCGCTCGCCAGCGGATAGTATGGAATCATCCCGATGTTGAATGCGGTGCAGAAGGGGATGATTTCCTTCTCGACGCCGCGTTGCAGAAGGCTGTAATCGGACTGGAGGCTGATCACAGGGCTCAAACCAAAGTTCCGGCTTGTCAGTACCGCCTCTGCTGTCTCCCACGCCGAAAAATTGGAAACGCCGACGTAGAGGATTTTCCCCTGTCGGACGAGGTCGTCGAGCGCGCGGAGCGTTTCCTCTATCGGCACCGACCGGTCGGGGAAATGCACCTGGAACAGGTCCATGTAATCGGTGTTGAGGCGTGTTAAGCTGGCCTCGATTTCTTCGGTAAGGTGTTTCCGCGAGTTTCCTTTTCGATTCGGCCCCTCTCCCATCGCGCCGGATGCTTTGGTCGTCAGGACCATTTGGTTCCGGCGGCTCCCCAGCGCTTTGCCGATGTACTCCTCGGACTGCCCCGCCGAGTACACGTTCGCCGTGTCAATGAACGTGACGCCCTGATCGATACACGCGTCGATGACCTTTTGCGTTCCGTCGAAGTCCAGCCGCCGACCAAAGTTGTTCGTTCCGAGCCCGACGGTAGAAACCTCGAGGCCCGAATTACCTAGTTTTCGATATTCCATCCAGAACTACCCCTATACCGTTGTGGTTGGCCGATTATAGGTGCATCACCGCGTTTGGAGGTCACATGACAGGCGCTCCGGACTCCCTGTCGGTGTCTGAGGTTGAAGGTGCCCTGAGGACTTTTTACGTGGGCCACCCGTTCGCTCATTTTCGGTCGATCGACTCGACACAGAACATGGTCGCGGCGGCGGGAATACGCCACGAACCGGAGGGTCTCACTGTCTCCGCAGATGAACAGACGGCCGGACGGGGTCGATTCAAGCGGACTTGGGTGTCGCCCCCCGGCGGATCCATCCTGATGTCGGTTCTACTCAGGCCGTCGCCAGAAACCCTTCCTTTCGTCGTCATGATTGCCGCGCTGGCGGTCCGAGACGTGATCATCCACGCAGTTCCAGGCCTCGAACCCGAGATCAAGTGGCCCAACGACATCCTTCTCAATGGCCGCAAGACCTGCGGGATTCTCGTCGAGACCACGAGAGACGAACCGGCGAACACCTTCAGCGTGCTCGGGATGGGGGTCAACGTGAATTGGGACACCGCGTCTGTACCCGAAATCGCCGAGGTGTCCACCAGTCTTGGGCGCGAGTCAGGGCGTTTCGTTCCACGCGTGTCGGTGATGGTCCCATTGCTCGAGAGATTAGAACGCCTCTACGAGGATGCGAAAGAGGGTGACGATATCCGCGGGAGGTGGCGGGACAGCCTCATCACGCTCGGTCGGGACGTCGTCGTTGGAGGCAGCGACACCGAAATCGAAGGGACGGCCGAGGACGTCGACGAGACCGGCGCGCTCCAGGTGAGAGACCGCTTGGGAACCCTCCACACGGTCCGGGCCGGGGACGTGACGTTGAAGGGGTGAGTTGAGCCGATCGGAATGTAGACTGAGTATGGGGATGGCTGAATGACGATTGAGCAGGGGACACAGACCTTCGTTGACGTAGGCGTCGACACTTCGGATACGACCACGGCCGAAAGAGGTCAGATTAGGCTATTCCGTCCCACGGTCGTTCGTGCGGCTCTGCGTATGGGGGTGGTCTTTGGTTTTTCGACCGCCCCCTTCGTCCTTATCTACTCAGCGGACTCAATGATCCGTATTGGAAATTGGGGGTACCTGGGCATCTTCTTCGTCCAGATGATGAACAGTGCCACTATCCTGCTGCCGGCCCCGGGCCACGCCTTTACATTCACGATCGCCAACTCCCTGAACCCGCTGATCATTGGTGTCATCGGTGGCCTTGGAGCGGGAATCGGAGAACTTACCGGTTATCTGCTCGGCGCTTCTGGGCGGCATGTCCTTACCAGTGGGCGGTGGTATGCGCGGTTCGACACGATCGCCAACCGGTGGGCTTTGCCAGCGATCTTTACCATCGCCGCGCTTCCATTGCCCTTTGACATCGCGGGAGTCTGGGCAGGAGCTGCCCGATATCCTGTGTGGAAATTCTTGGCCCTCGTCACGGCCGGCAAGATAATCAAAGTGACACTGATTGCCGGCGCCGGGTACTACAGCGTGCCCTACTTGCTCAGACTCACTACCTGAGTCGAATCCTTCGGATAGAATGCGCTTCGGGCTCTCCATAGCCCGCAATTCCAACGGCTCCGTTTCCTGAGAACCCCGGATCCCATTAATGCAGCGCCTCGTACGCAACATGCCCGGCTCCGCCGACCTGATCGCCGACACGGCGCAGGAGATTTCGACACTGGAATCCCTGCTGTCGGACACTGTCGCCGCGTGGGGATACCGGGAAGTTCGAACACCGATCGTCGAGGAAGCCGATCTCTTTCTGCGGAAATCCGGCGGCGAACTCGCGGCGCGGCTGTACAGGGTCGAGGATCCGGGCGGCAGGAAGGCCGCATTGCGACCCGAACTCACGGCATCGACCATCCGCGCGTTTATCACCCTCGTGGATCAGCCGTTGCTGCCCGTTCGTTGGCGTTACCGGGGCCCCGTATTCCGCCGCCAGACATCGGCGGGTGCTTCGGGGTTGAACCAGGTAACACAGGTCGGCGCCGAGCTGATCGGCTCCTCGTCACACCTCGCCGATGTGGAGACGGTCCTCGTTGCCTGCGATGGCATCCGGCGGGCCGGTGTCGAAGGCGCATCGGTTCGCTTTGGACACCTTGGAATCGTGAGTGGCCTCCTCCGCGCGTTCGGGCTCTCGGACCGCGCGGAGCTGTTCCTGTTGACAAGGCTTACAGGCCTGCGCGAGCGTGCCGATCCCGTTAATAGCCTTCTGGAAGAAGCTCGACTGCTTCGCCTCACCGCGAACGACACCGACAAGGACGATCGAACGCCGTTGACGTCCCTTACCGGTCTGGATGCGGACCAGGCTCTCGCGGTCGTGAAGCAGATGGTCGCGTCGTTCGGACCAACCTGGGTGGGCAGCCGAGACATGCGGGATGTCGAAGACCGCCTGCTCGAAAAACTTCAGTCATCGGATGACCCTGCGAAGCTGGAGGGGGCCGCGGAAATGCTCGTGGAGTTGGTCTCGACCACCGGGGCCGCCCCGACGGTCATCGCCGCCGCGGACAATGTCGTCGCTTCCCGCAGCCTTGAACGCGGCCTCCTCGATCCCGCGCGTGAGCTCGCGAGTTTTCTGTCTGGCACAACCGGGATTCAGGAGATCGATCAGATTTGGGACTTCGGATTCGCGCCCGGACTCGCCTACTACACAGGACTCGTGTTCGAAGTGACGCACCCCTCCCAACCGGACTGGCCTTTGGCCGGAGGAGGCCGGTACGATGGCCTGATTAAGGCCCTCGGTGGGCCGGACCTCCCTGCGCTTGGGTTCGCCTATACCGCTGAGGCACTTCTCGCTGTCCTGGATCGAAGTGAGAAGGGACCCGGGACCTCCGATCAGACACCTCTGGAAGCCGTCGTCGTTCCCCGGAGGCTGGCCGACTCCGCCGTTGCGCTGGCCGAAGCCGAACGTCTCCGCGGACCCGACCGGTCCAGGGTCGTGGTGATATACCCGGAACCTGGCCAGATTGATGCCGCGAGAGAGTATGCAATCAGTAATGGAGCTCGCACGTTCGTGATGATCGGCCCCAAGGGCCCCCACTCGGTGTCACTTGAGGACCTTCCAAATTGACGCTGCGCATCGCTATCCCGACGAACTCGGAGTTGCTTGACGACACCGTCGAGTTCTTGGCGGCATGTGGCGTGCGAGTCTCGCGCCGGAGTAGCCGCAGCCTCTCCGCGCCCATCGGTGGCATCCCGGATTCAGTCGCACTCTTTCAACGCTCTGCGGATATCCCGCTCAAGGTCGAAGAAGGCACGGCTGACCTCGCGGTGGTTGGACTCGACCGGTATCTCGAATCGACCCCCGACGGCACCGGGACGATCGTCCTCAACGACGACCTTGGGTTTGGACAGTGTCGACTGATGCTCGCCGCCCCAGAGGCATGGGTCGATGTCGACTCGGTGTATGACCTCGCCGACCTCTCGGTCACCATGCGTGAGCAGGGAAAGGAACTCCGGGTTGCGACCAAGTATCCGCGGCTGACCGCAAGATTTCTCTACGAGCACGGCCTCAACTATTTTTCCGTCGTCGGCTCGGCCGGCGCGATGGAGGCGGCACCGCTCATGGGGTACGCCGATGTTATCGCTGACATTGTCGAAACCGGCACCACACTGCGGGAAAATCGGCTGAAGACCCTGGTGGACGGGTCTGTGCTCGAGTCACGCGCGGTGCTTGTCGGGAACGTCAGGTCTCTCTACGACGATGAGTCTCGACGCGGAGCGCTGCGCATGATCCTTGAACTCATCGAAGGCCACCAAAACGCCAATGGCGTCTATTCGGTGACTGCGAACGTGCAGGGCGAAACGGAGGAAGCCGTCGTTTCGGCCGTCCTTCAGCACCCGGAGATCGCGGGCCTCCAGGGTCCGACAGTCGCACGGGTATTCAGCAAGGATGGACAACCCACCGCATGGTACGCGGTCACGGTCGTCGTCCAACGCTCCGAACTGATGAAGGCGGTTGGGGACCTGCGCGGGATCGGGGCCAGCGGGATCACTGC
>JASLZO010000113.1 GCA_030754805.1 Dehalococcoidia bacterium | reverse complement strand
TCTTTGGATGCACGGCCGGCCTCGCGCTCTTCGCAGGCGCGCTGGTCTTTTCCGGCTGCCTCGGTCAGGAGACCGGAATCTCGCAGCGCCACATCCACGGGATCGTCACGCTCCCACCCGTGCCGCTCTGGGAGACGGAGACCGTTCCGAAGTCGAGCGACTCCACCCACCCGCGCACCGACTCCTGGTCGACCACACCAGCCGTTCCCAGCGCCACGATTCCAAGTGAGCCAAGCAGCGCCGCCGCCATCAGGGCGATCGTCGAAGGAAGATGAAGGTACCGGTGGTTCAGGTAGCTCGTCGCTGCCGCGAACGTCACCACCGCCCCGAACGTCCCGAAAAATGTCTCTGCACCCGACATGGGTTCAGAGGCTACCACCGACGCCCTTGAAGAGCGCCTCCACTCGACACGGCCCTTCATTGCTCTCTATGCGGTCAACAAAGGCTGTTAGTGCCCTCTTGGAACCCCGCGCGTCGAGTCGTTACGCGCGTCTCGTCCTTCCCGGTCATCTATCGCTGAGAGGGCCCAGTGGCGCTTCAAAATGGTGTCGCCATGGGCCTCGGAGCAGCCGCTGCACGCGCGTCGTCATCAGCTGAACATGGTCATCGCTCGCCGCGATAAGAAATAGGCGAGCCGACCCGCGACGAAATCGCAGAGCCATCGGCGAAACGTCGAGATTCAATGCCCTCTTGAGTTCCTCGGTTCTCGAGCGGATCTGATCGACAGCCGGTTCCTTTCGATCGAGGTGGTGATACACCACGAGGCTCCTGCCAGGTTCGGCGAACGCTCGCAGCTCGTCGTGATAGACGTACTTGGGCCCGAGAGCGCGTGCCGGGCGGTCTGCCCTTCGAGCCCGTTGTCCGGGTCAAGAAACACCACCTCGCACTGCCGCAGTTCTCGCACGGCGGCCTCCGACCATTCCGCCCGCCTCGATAACCGGGCTTCGCGTGAAGGGCGGCCGTGCAGGTCCTGGAAAGACAGCGGTCGATTGAAGTATCGAGTGTCGGCGGGCAACACATCGCCCTGTTCGACGTTGGCGACTTTCCGTCCACGGGATAACACAGCGCCGAGCCGGTCGAAGAGCTGCGGGTCGCACACGCGGAACCGCGTCAGGTTTTCCTTGCTTCGGGCCAAGTAGTCGATGTGCTTCCCGTCGTCGTTGTGGGTCTCGTCAGGGACCAGGCACCAGTGAACGCCCAGCCGCAGACGTGTCCCAATTGCGCCTGGCTGGGCCCCGACGACGGCCCGCAGAAGGCCGTAGGTCCCGAAATCTCCAACGTCGCCAACGTACCGGTTCTGCATCAGCAATTTCTATCAGATTGTTGATGCCCGTGCCTCGGGTTTCGGGAGGCTACGGGATCGACGGGTCGTAGTCCATCCCGATGTGCCCCAACCCCTCGAGTCGTCGATATTCGTCATCCGTATACCTCAATAGATCCCGGTAGACGTACTCGTTATCTTCCCCGAGCCGTGGCGCCGCCCGACGCAGGCGGTTCGGTGTCTCCTCAGCCTTCCAGACCACCCCGGGATACCGGTGAGTCCCCGCTTCCGGGTGTTCAAGTTCTTCCCAGTACCCTCGCGCATTCAGATGGGGGTCGCCATACGCGTCGGCTTCGTTCATCACGACTCCAGCCGGCACACCCAGTCCTTGAAGGGAATTCATAACTTCTGTCGCATCTACGCCGCTGGTCCACGCCGAGATCTCGGCATCCAACTCGTCATGGAACCGCCGTCTCCCATCTGCTTCCTGGTAGCGCGCATCGCCTGCGAGGTCCGCGCGGTTCATCGCCCCGCACAACGCCTTCCATTGATCCGTGGACCCGATCGTGATCGAAACCCACCGGTCGTCCCCCACGCAGGGATAGACCCCCTGGGGGGCGAACACGGAATCGCGATTGCCCCGGTACTCGTGCAACCGGCCGTTCATCCCATAGTCGAGCACATAGTCTCCAAGGTAGTTGGCGAAACCATCCGCAGTTGCAACCTCGATCTGGACGCCCTTACCGGTCCGGCGACGCTGCAGCATCCCGGCCATGAAAGCCATCGCCCCCGCTGCGCCACCGGCAGGGTCGGCCATGATATTCAGCCCGCTGTCCGCCGGCGACGCCCCCGCATATCCGAACAGCGAATAGTGGCCGACCAGCGCTTCCATGTGGTTCCCGAACGTCCGGTAGTTCCTATACGGCCCTGTCAGGCCGAACGCCGGCATCCGCACCATCACCAACTCTGGGTTGATCTTCGACAGCCGTTCCCAGGTAACTCCGACGCGGTCCATGCTCGCCACCGCGTTGTTTTCGATCAGCCCGTCAGAAGTGCGGATCAGCCGCTCCAGGGCCTCCTGGCCGTCCTCTGTATTCAGGTCAACCGTCATCGAGAGCTTGTTCCGTGAATGAACGCTGAATCCGGCCCATCGGTTCCACGGCCGATCACCCGGCTCCTTGTCCGGATAGCCGCGCAGCGCGCCTGAATCGATCAGCGCCTTCGGCGGGTGTGCCATCGTTCCACGCGTCGACGGCTGGAAATACTTCGTCGACTCGACCCGGATCACCTCGGCCCCCCACTCCGCCAGGATTTGCGAAGCGAACGGGCCCGCCCAGACCACCGTAAAGTCGACGATTCGCACGCCATCCAGCGGCAACCCGCCGGAGGTCACCGGGGAAGCTGGGGTCGCCTGTCGTTCCATTGCTCAAACAACCCCTTTCACACGCAGCGCTTCGATATTGTCAGTCGTCAGGCCAAGGTCGTCGTGGAGAATCTCGTCAGTGTGCTCACCCAACAGCGGCGCACGCAGCCGTGGAGGCAGTGCGGCCTCTCCATCGATTGTGGTCGTGATGCGGAAGTTGTACCCGGGAAAGGTCAATGGGCCAGTCGTCGGGTGGTTCAACTCCTGGAAGAAGCGGCGTTCCAACAGGTGCTCGTCTCTCAGCACGTCTGCGATCGTGTTGATCGGGGCGCCATAGACTCTGGCCTCCTCGACCGCCGCCCTGATTTCTGTCTTTGTCCTCTCGATCATCCAGGAGATGACCAGTGCCCCGAACTCGTCGATGCGGTCGGGAGCAGACCTCCACACGGGATCGTTCCACTCCGGATCGTTCGCCAGGCCGTCCTGCCCGATCATCCGCGCCATCGCGGCCCAGCGCGCCGCGACAACAGTCGTATAGAAGTAGCCGCCGTCCTTCGTCGGCCAGATGCCAGTGCCGGAACTGTTCGCCAACGGCGGGCGCGTCGAGATATCACCTGCGTATTCGTAGTTCACGAGGTTCGTGGTGCGTCTGTCCACCAGGCCCATGAACGTCTCCAAGTAGCTGACATCGACGTGCTCGCCTCGACCGTTTGCCCCGCTGCCCCAGAGGGCGATCGCCGTGGCCGTCGCCGCCATCGCACCCACCTGGAAAGACGGCGTATGTCCCGCCGTCTTCAGTGGTTCCCGTTCGGGTGATCCCGTGTTCAGCATCGGTCCGCCCATCCCGTACAGCACAAGATCTGAACCATTCCAGTCTCGGTACGGCCCGTTTCGGCCGAAGTTGCTGATCGAAGTCACGACGAGCCGCGGGTTGATCGCCTTCAGTGACTGGTAGTCCATGTCCAGTCCTGGCAGGATCCGGGGTGAGAAATTCTCGACCAGCGCATCCGCCCCACGTATCAGATCGAGCAGGATGTCCCGGCCCTCCATGTCCTTCAGATTGAGCGTCACCGACCGTTTGTTCGTGTTCAGGAACATGAACAGCCCGCTCCGTTCGAGTCCTGGTTCATCATCCTGAAACGGAGGCATCGACCGCGCCGGATCGCCCACCCCCACGCGCTCGATCTTGATCACGTCGGCGCCATAATCGGCAAGGACGCGCGTACAGAACGGCCCCGATGTGTACCAAGTCAGGTCGATGACCCGCATTCCCTGCAATGGAAGGTCGACGGCGACCGATCGGTTGACCATCACCTCGTCTCCAACCCTGATTCCCGTCCTACACGATCGACCGTGCCTCGAGCTTCGTCTCGACACAGCGACTGTCCCGCAGCTCGACCCGGTACGCCGTCGCGCCCGCCCGGCTGCTGATCACCTCGGCCGGCTCCGATCCAACGAAGTGGATTGCCGCGTCCTCGTCGATCGCGTACCCCGCCGGAAAACCTTCGGCGATCGACTGCTGGTAGAGCGGTCTCCGCTGCTCTTCACCATCGTAGTGGGGGCAGTGGGAACCCGGAAGGAACCCCAGTCCATCGTCGAGCGACTGGAGCTTGTTCACATCGAACGAATCGGTCGTCCCACATTCAAACCAGCACAGTGAACCCGCGCTCCCGCCGCACAGCAGGACACCGGATTCCCACGCCTCCCGGAGAGCGACGTCGACGCCGTGCAGACGCCACACCGCCAGCATGTTCGCCGTATTCCCCCCACCCACGTAAATAACGTCCTGGCTTAAGAGGAATGTCCTTATGTCTTGCACCGTCCGGTTGAACAACGCCAGGTGAGATGCATCGACGTCCAACCCCAGGAACCACCCGTAGAAACCCACCAATGACGCTGGCGAATCGCCCGTCGCAGTCGGTATACCGCACACTCGAGGTCGCTCTTTCTCGGTCAACGACAACACGTGGCGTACCAACGCCGGTGTCGTCCCCGGCCGCTGTCTCAGGCCCCCAACAGCAACGATATTTCGGCCTTCCATCAGTCCTCCTCCCGTCGTCGCATGATGGTATGCCCACCCCGCCCTCGGCTCCACCACCGTTAC
>JASLZO010000112.1 GCA_030754805.1 Dehalococcoidia bacterium | reverse complement strand
GTTCGGGGGGTTGTTCCTCATGTGGGTCATCCTTCCACCTCGGCTGGGTGAGGATGACTTCGGCAGCCGTGTACGGGAGTGGATCCTGAGACGCTTCGCCGGGCCACGATCCTAGATCCGTCGATGCTCTCGACAAGCGTCAACAAAAAGCGGGTCGTCGGCGCGGCGCTCTTCCTCGTCATCCTGGCCCTCTTCATCACGTTCAACCGCATTCCAAAGCTGGACATCGTCGGTGAAGACCTGGATGCGGTTGCCGCCCCGATCGCTCAATGTTTCCAAGGGTTCTGTATCGAGCGAGACCCCGGCACGTCGTTCGCGACGAAATGGCTTTCCTTTTCGCTGACCTACATGCGGTTGGTCACGGTCGGCATGGTCTTCGCGTTCGTCACCGCCGGCATGGTAGAGGGGTTTTTCTTCCCACCGGGCAGTCAGGCGGGGCTCGGGTCCGGAGGAGTTTTTTCGCGGACAGTGAAGGGGGCCGCGCTGGGCCCCGTGATGAACCTATGCTCGGCCTGCATCGTCCCCGTTTCTTCTGCTTTCCAGCGCCGTGGCGCAGGTATTGCGGGCGCCATCGCCATGGTGCAGGGATCCGCGACGATGAACATCCCCGCGCTCACGATGGCGTTCTTCGTCTTCACCCCGCTCCTCGGTTTCAGTCGACTGCTGCTGGCGATCGTCGGAGCGTTGATCATCGGCCCGCTCGTGGTGCTGACCGTACGAGGTCGAAATGTCGAGGAGGATGATGACACCCCTCCCACGATCGTTCAGGTGGTGCCGGACCTGAGCCCGTGGAAGTACGTGCTGATCGAAGCGTTTCGGGACTGGGCCAGGTCCAGCATCGGCTATGTGGTCCGCCTCGGTCCCATCATGGTCGTCGCGGGGTTCGCCAGCGGACTCGTGATCCAGTGGCTCAGCCCGACGACAGTCGCTCAATACCTCGGTAACGATGCGAGCGGCATCGCAATCGCCGCCACCTTCGGCATCCTGATCAATGTCCCGCTCCTCTTCGAGATACCACTCGTCGCGTTGCTGTTGTTGCTCGGCATGGGCACGGCGCCAGCGGCCACTCTGCTTTTCACAGCGGCCGCCGGTGGCCCCATCACGTTCTGGGGGCTCGGCAAGCTCATGCCCCGCAGGGCGATCGCCGCGTTCGCAGGCGCCACGTGGAGCATCGGTGCGTTTGGTGGGATCGCGGTCCTGGGGATCGGTGCTCTGATCTGGCCGAACGGCACGGTGGACCTCCGCGTGCAAGAGGCGCTGGACCGTGCTGGAGGGGGTGCTCCTCTTACCCCGATCGTCATCTCGCTCGACCCGGACACCCGTGGCTCAATCGGTGTGTACTCGGTCGACATCCTCGGGGAGAACTTCCAGGAGGGCGCGACCGTCACCTTCGCCGGGCATCCGGCTAGCCGCGTCATCTTCGAGGGACCACAGCTGCTTGTCGTCACATCACCGAGACTGCCTCCTGGCGTTGTCGATGTGACCGTGGCGAACCCGGACGGCGGCTTCGGGACGCTCGAGGGAAGCTATACCTACATCGGAGGCAGCGCTCCAGTCGTCGTTGGCATCGAACCTGGCTCCGGGAGGCTGGGTGGTGGGACTGAAGTCACGATATCCGGAGCGAATTTCGCGACCGGCGCGACGGTGACGTTCGGCGGCATCCGCGCCACCAGCATCGTCGTGGAAGATGCCGGGACCGTCACCGCGTTGACCCCTGCCCACATCGCTGAAGACGTCGAAGTTCTGGTCACGAATCCAGACACACAGGCAAACGAGGTGGCGTTCTCGTTCGCGTACCAGGCACCGACTTTCATCGATGTAACTTCACAGGCCGGCCTAGCGTTCATCCACAGCCGGCGGCCGGACATCATGCCCTTCGGCGGCGGCGTGGTCGTCCTGGACGCAGACGGAGACGGTCTCCCTGATATCTACGTGGCCAACTCGAACGGGCCGAACGTTCTCTACCGGAACGCTGGTGATGGAACGTTCGTCGACATTGCCAAGTCAGCGGGGTTGGCGGACCTGGAGGGCCAGGGTAACGGCGGGTGCGCCGCCGACTACGACAACGACGGCGACCAAGACCTGTTCGCGACCAACTGGGGCTCCAGCAAGCTCTTCGAGAACGACGGCCGCGGACGATTCATTGATGTCACGACCCACGCAGGCGTCGGCGACCCCGACCGTTCCTACCGGTCCATGGGGTGCGCGTGGGCCGACTTCGATCTGGACGGTCGGCTGGACCTCGTGCTGGTCCGTCACTTGGACGACCGCGACATCCGAGCGTTCCAGACCCGGGCGTTCGAGCCAGTGGTCCGATCTCTCTCCCTCTACCACAGCAACACCGACGGAACGTTCGATGACGTAACCGCGCTTCTCGGCGCCGTGGCGCCCCCGACCGATATCCGTAACGAAGGCATCAGTGGCATCTTCGGCGCAGGGTTCCAGCCGGTCTGGGTTGACATCGACAATGACAACGACCCCGATCTTTACGTGTGCAACGACTTCGGCGACGAGGTCCAGCCGAACCGACTCTGGATCAACGACGGTGACGGCACGTTCACCGACGTGACTGAGACCTCCGGTTCGGACCACCAGATGTCCTGCATGGGCGTCGCCGTTGGCGACTACGACGCTGACGGGTTCCTCGACTTCTACTTGACGAACGTCGGGGACAACGTCCTCCTCCGAAACCTGGGAGCGACGAACCAACACACGTTCGCAGACACCGCCACCCTGAGCGGCGCCAACATCGGTGCAGTTGGCGGAGCCTGGGTATTCGAAGGAAGGCTGTTGCGGCAGTTAAGGGTCACCTGGGGAGACGTCTTCTTCGACGTCGACAACGACGGTGACGAAGACCTGTACGTCGTCTCTGGCCACCTCGACGCTGATCCGGAGACGAACGCACTCGAGCAGCCGAACGTCCTCTTAAGGAATGACGGGAACGGGACGTTCAGTGATATCTCCGAAGGAAGTGGCTCCGACGACATAGGCATAGGGCGCGGGCTGGCGACCCTCGATTTCAACGGCGACGGCTGCCTTGACCTTGTTCTGTCGAACTTCGAAGGAGAGTTGAAACTGCTCCAGAACCGATGCGCGACCGGAAATAATTGGCTGGCGGTCACGACGATTGGCACCAACGGAAACCGTGACGGGATCGGTGCGCGCCTGACGCTTGTTATCGGCGGAGTCACACAGATCCGAGAGATCGCGGCTGGCTCGAGCCAGATGGGTCAGAACGCCATTGCCGCTCATTTTGGACTGGGCAACGCGTCTATCATCGACTCGCTGACCATCCAATGGCCGTCCGGACGCGTGCAAACGTTGACCGACGTTCCTGTCAACCAGACACTGATGGTGATCGAGTCCAACCGGTAGTCGAACTCCGGCTTCAGGGAACTGCTTCCCCGGCGTAAACTTGAGGTCCGAGGCCTGCCATTTCGGTGACGGGCCATTTTGGGCGTGCTTCGCTGTCTGAGGGGGGCCTTTGAGCCTATCCGGGATCCTTGATGCGGTTCGACGGCAGGCTTCATACCGGCGTTTGGTGGAAACGGTGCGATCCGGCGGTCCCAACCCTGTCGTGCTCGACCCCCTCGACGGCGCAAAGCCATACCTGGTTGCGGCTCTGTGGCGGGACCTTGGCCGACCGCTTCTGTGGCTGCTTCCTGGGCCAGATGACGCTCGCGCTGCTTTCGATCATGTCGCACCGTATCTTCCAACTCCCGGTGACGCGGAGACGGGACGCTCGTTCGTGTTCCTGTTCCCTGAACCCGACTCTCTCCCGTACGAACGCCTCGCCAGCGACGCAACCACGTCTCGGGACCGCCTGGGAGCCCTCGCCGCTTTGGCGGAAAGCAAGGGTGGGGCCATGACGAGCCCCCTGGCGAAGGAAGTGCACGGAAGACCAACGGCAGGCGGGCGTCCTCTCGTTGAACTCCAGGGTTCGATCCGACCAGACTTTGCCCCGTTGATCATCGCCAGCGGCCACGCTGCCATCCAGACCACCCTCCCGCCGGAAGTTATGCAAGAGGCGGCGTATACCCTTCGCCTAGGCGATTCGTTCGTGATCGAAGATGCCGCGAGACGCTGGGTCGATTTAGGCTACGAAGCGGTGCCCGCCGTCGAGTTCCCAGGATCCTTCAGCCGCCGCGGAGGAATCATCGACGTCTGGTCGCCCGGCTCGGACTCCCCAGCGCGGATCGAGCTGTTCGGGCCCGAGATCGAAAGCCTCCGTCTGTTCGATCCCGCGACCCAGCGTTCTTTCGACAATGTTGAATCGATCTCGATCACGGCGGCGCGGGAATTGCTCCCCTCACTGATGCCATCGGGGCCTACGAGCATCGATCGCTCGACGATGGACGCCGGCGACCCCGGCGGATTCCTCCAGGACCTGGCCCGTCTGGCCGAGGGCGCGCTGTTCCCCGGATCCGAATTCTTCTCCCCGATGTTCCAGAGCACCACCCTACTGGATCACCTCCCGGCCGAGACCGTCGTCGTCATCGACCGTCCAGCACGGTTGCACGTCGCCCTGACCGAACTGGCAGCCCGCGGCGACGAGATTCGCAGCGGTCAGGTCGAGCGTGGTGCGCTTCCAGGAAATTTTCCAAGTCCCCTCGCCTCGATCGATGGGTTCGAACGGTCTCTCGGAGACGTGCCCAGACGGGTCCATCTGGATCCGTTCTCCGCTGGCGCCGGCCTCGCCGAGGACGATGCCGTACCCCGGTTCGGTTCCCTCGGGTTCGACGCGCCGGACTCCTACGGCGGGCAGATTCCAAGGTTAGCGCAGGATATCCGTCGTGCGCGTGA
>JASLZO010000111.1 GCA_030754805.1 Dehalococcoidia bacterium | reverse complement strand
GATTCCTGCAGGGGTGATCGCCGACCGCGTGAATCGGAAACTGATCCTCCTTACGACTCAGGTAACGATCCTCGGGGTTTATGGGCTGCTTCTGGTGCTGTTGTTGGCTGATGCGCTGGAGCTCTGGCACGCGTACGCCTTGTTCTTCGGGCGCGGCGTCGCGATCACGTTCAACCAACCACCTCGGCAGGCGCTGATCCCAGCCCTCGTAAAACCGGGGCAGGTACCGAACGCCGTTGCGATCCAACAATTCGGATTCAACGGGACTCGGGTATTCGCTCCGATCCTGACTGGAGGGTTGTTCATTGTTGGGGGGGCGTCTGCGGCGTTCGCAGTCATCGTGGCCGTCGAGGTCATGATCGTCATCGCGTGGCTCGTGATGAGAGTTCCTCCCGTCAATACCAGCGGGAGAGATGGTGAGTCGCGCGAGGGTGCGATCCGCAGCACCGTGGACGGGCTCCAATATGCAGCGCGCCACCGAGTCGTGCTGTTGCTGATTCTCTTCGGACTCCTGTCCCTCCTGCTCTTACAACCTTGGTCGACGATCCTGCCGGTTCTGGCCGCCGAGAAATTCGGCTCGGGCGCGGGCGGATATGGAAGCCTGATCTCACTCTCCGGCGTCGGGTCAGTGATCGGGCCGGTCGCGATCGTTGCATTGGGCGGATTCCGATCAAAGGGTGCGATCGTGGTCGGCGCGATGGTCTTGAGCGGCATCACTTTGATGGGAGTGGCCGTGTCACCCACGTTGCTGCTGGCGATGGGCCTGGTAGTTGCACTGGGATTGTTCGATTCGGCGCAACGCGTGTTGACGAATTCGCTCTTGCTGACCCAGACGGACCCCGCGTACCACGGTCGGATCGTGAGCCTGTATCTGCTCGATCGCGGGTTTGTCCCAATCGGGGCCGTGATTGCCGGATACCTTGCTGAATATTTGTCGCCGTCGACCGCTTTGCTGTTGTTGGGCGGTGCCATGGTCCTCACGGTTGGGCTGCTTGCCGCATTGCAACCGAAATTCCTGTACGCGCGCTAACCCGCGAAAAATATCAGGCGCCAAACCTATACTTGCGCGCGATGGATGTCGCGCAGTTGGGCGAGCAGGAACTGATCCGGCGGATGGCCGAAGTGCTGTCGTCGGTCGCGAACCCTGCCGTGTCTACCGACGTTTTGGTCGGCATCGGAGACGATGCCGCGCTCGTCCAGTGGGACAGCCCGTCCGCACTCCTCAAGTCCGATCAACAAGTAGAGGGAGTGCACTTCGACCGGTCGTGGGCTGAACCGGAGGACGTCGGGTGGAAGGCATTGGCGGTCAATCTAAGCGACATAGCTTCGATGGGCGGGACGCCGCACTCGGCGTTGATCTCACTGGCCGTTCCCACGGAAACCGAGGTGTCATGGGTCGAGAGGCTCTGTTCCGGACTCGCTCAAGCAGCGTCGGCGTATGGAGTTGAGGTGGTCGGCGGGGACACGAGTTCATCGTCGGTAATCGTCATCAACGTTGCCCTGACGGGGACACTTTCTGTGCGCGGTGGATCCAGACCTGATCCGCTGTTGCGATCCAACGGGATGGTTGGTGATGTGGTGGCGGTCACTGGCAGTTTCGGCGGGGCCGGCGCTTGCCTGCGATTGTTGACAGGTGCAGGAGACAAACGGCCAACGGCAGGGCTGATGAAGGCATTACTGAGACCGGTGCCGCGAGTTTTGGAAGGCCGCGTGCTTCGGGAGGAAGGAGTTCGTGCGGCGATCGACGTTTCCGACGGGCTCCTGTCTGACCTTGGACGTCTGTGCGGAGCGAGTGGTTTGTCTGGGGTCGTGGACGCGGCCGCCGTCCCAGTCCACGAGGACGTTTATGCGTGTTTCCCACTGGGAGAGACTCTCGAGATCGCGCTCACAGCAGGGGAGGACTATGAATTGCTGTTCACGGCGCCGGCGGAGGTCGTCGAACGGGTGGCATCCCGCGTCGAGACACCGGTCTCGGTCATTGGGAGGCTGGTACCCGACCCCGCGGGTGAAGTGATCGTGGAAGGTCGAGCTGGCGCACCGGTCGAGTTCCCCTCGAGTGGCTGGCGGCACTTCTGACTAGATCGATGGGACCAATATCTAACCCCGCATGGACCGTCGTGACCGGATCTGCCGATGAGACGCGTGCGGTCGGAGAAGCGCTTGGGCGGGCGCTGCTAGGTGATGAAATCGTCCTCTTGATCGGCCAACTCGGCGCCGGGAAGACGACGTTGACGCAGGGACTTGCGGTGGGGTTGGGAATCGACGGCTACACCAAAAGCCCCTCTTTTGTGCTGATGAACGAGTATCGGGGTCGCGTGCCTCTGTACCATCTCGACCTCTTCCGGATCGAAACACCGGAAGAGGTGTGGGACCTCGGCATCGAGGAATACATCGGTGGGCTCGGGGTGGTCGCCGTCGAATGGGCCGATCGGGTCCGAGCGGCTTTCCCCGAAGAGGCGGTGGAGGTCGAGATCGAGGTGACAGGAGAGGATCGTCGGCGGATCGCGGTCATGGCCACCGGAGAGCCAGAGATCGAGGCAGTCGCCCGCGCCCAGGCGGACTGGCTGGATCGCTGAGACACGCTGGTATTCCGAGCATGTACCTTGCTATCGATTCGACCACGGCCCTTGCTGGAGTGGCGACCATTTCCAGCGATGGCACCGTTGAAGCGGATGTGACGTGGCGGGCCGGACGAAACCACACCGCTGAACTCTATCCGGCGATCGAAGAGGTGCTCCGACGCGGGAAGGCGACGCGAGAGGACCTGCTTGGAATCATCGTCGCGGTCGGCCCGGGCAGCTTCACCGGGATCCGGATCGGGATGGCGACGGCGAAAGGGCTCGCGATCGGGTTGCGAGTTCCGCTGGTCGGAGTGGGGACCCTGGAAGCCGCGACCTATGCGTTCGCCTGGGCGGGAAGGCTCGTCTGGGGGGCGCTCGATGCGGGCCGTGGGCAAGTCGTCGTGGCGGCGTTTGAAGGTGAACCGACCGGATCGGCCCAGGGCCAATGGCGACGTGTCGTTGAGGAGCAGATCCTTGACCCCGAAGCGTTCTGTTCGGCGATCGGTGGTGGTGAAGTCATCCTGTGCGGAGAGCCACCCGATGGAGTCTTGGAACTCGTTCGCGAGCGGCTTGGCGACCACGTTACGATTCCCTCGAAAGCCGCGAGGGTCAGACGTCCGGGCGCGCTCGCAGAACTTGGGTGGAAACGACTGATCGACGGGGACTCGGATGACCCGATGAACCTGGCACCGCTCTACGTTCGACCGCCCGCGGCGCTCGAAAAGAAGCGGTAACGACGCGGTTCCCAGAGTTGCAACACCCGGCGCGGGTACCGGGCGTTTCGGCCAGGGAACTAACGGTCCGCTTACCTATAATGTCGACTACGAACCTTGGGCTGGAACCGGGGTTCAGGGGAGAGGTGGCGGCATATGGAGCTTCGGCTCGAAGTTGGAGACATCCTAGACACCGAGGCGGACTGCATCGTCGTCAATCTGTTGCAGGGCGTTACGGAGCCGGGTGGCGCGACCGGCGCGGTGGACCAGGTGATGGGCGGCGTCATCAAGCAGCTCATAGAGGACGGGGACATCAAGGGAAAAGCTGGCGAGCTGACCCTGGTGTACACCCAGGGCAAGATCAAGCCGAAACGCGTCTTAGTTGCCGGGCTTGGAAAGCGGGACAAGATGTCCACGGACACCTTGCGAAGCCTCGGCGGAGATGTCGCTCGGTTCGCTCGCGGTAAGGGCTTCTCTAGCGTCGCGAGCATCATCCATGGAGCAGGGATCGGAGGGATGGACCCCGAGGCGGCAGGGCAAGCGTTCGCCGAGGGGGTCTCGCTCGGCTTGTACCGGTTCCGCCGACATTTCAGCAAGCAGGATGACGACGACGACGATTCGTCCAAAGAGATTTCAGAGTTCACACTAGTAGAGCAAGATGCTGCGCGTGCGGCGGACGCACGAGCCGGAATCGAACGGGCTAACGCGCTCTCCGATGCGACAGCGTTGGCCCGAGACCTAGCGAATGAGCCCGCGAATTACATGACGCCGACGATGCTGGCCGACCGAGCGCGCGCCGTGGCGGAGTCCTCAGGACTGGACTTCGAGCAATTCGACAGGGTGGAGATGGAACGTCGGGGGATGGGAGCCCTCCTGGGCGTCGCTCGCGGCTCCCACCAGCCGCCCCAGTTCATCATCATGCGATATCGTGGCGATCCCGAGAATGCGAAGAAGACTGTCGGCCTTCTCGGGAAGGGGATCACCTTCGATTCCGGTGGCATCTCTTTGAAGCCGCCGGCGAACATGGGCGAGATGAAGGGAGACATGGCGGGTGGCGCTTCGGTGATCGCGGCGATGCAGGCGATCGCGAAACTCGAACCGGCGATCAACGTCACGGGTATCGTCCCGGCGACCGAGAACCTGCCCGGCGGCGGGGCGACCAAGCCTGGCGATGTGCTCGTGGCGATGAACAAGAAGACAATCGAAGTCGAGAACACCGACGCCGAGGGCAGGCTGGTGCTTGCCGATGCTCTTTCGTACGCGAACGCCGAGGGGATGAGCCCACTGGTGGACGTGGCGACACTGACAGGTGCGATTCGTGTGGCGCTGGGCACGGTGACGATCGGCCTGTTCGCAAACGATGATGACGTAGCCGAGCGAGCGCTTCGGGCGGGCGAGCGAGCAGGAGAGAAGATCTGGCGGATGCCGCTCTGGGACGACTACAAGGAACAGAACAAGAGCAACATTGCCGACATCAAGAACACCGGCGGGCACAATGCCGGAGCAATTACCGCGGCGCTTTTCATTGGCGAGTTTGCCGGCGACACTCCCTGGGCCCACCTCGACATCGCC
>JASLZO010000110.1 GCA_030754805.1 Dehalococcoidia bacterium | reverse complement strand
CGACTCCACGTTACCGAACCCATAACGCGTCGCCTTCTGCCCCATTTCACCAGCGTATCTGCGTACGCGTCGGTCAAGCCACCAGAGCGAGTTGGTGAAGATAGTGGGCTCGATCCGGCTAACGTCATCAAGCTCGACGCGAACGAGAATCCGTATGGTCCAACTCCGGCAGTTCGCCGGGTCATCGAGACCTTCGCCAGTTCTGCGATCTACCCAGATCCCGACCAGGTCCAGTTGCGAGAAGCGCTCGCCAGGCACACGGAAGTTGGTGCTGGGCGCATTGTTGGAGCCGCGGGCAGCGATGAGTTGATAGACCTGTTGCTACGGCTCTTTGTAGGGCAAGGGGACCGTGTTGTCACCGCCACCCCAACGTTCGGCATGTATTCGTTCTCGACGGAGGTTGTTGGCGGGGAGTTCGATGCCGTGGAACGAGCGAAAAATGATTTTTCCCTTGACCTGCCCCGGATGGTCAATGCGGCAGCGAAGGCAAAGCTGGTGATCCTCGCATCTCCGAACAACCCGACTGGGAACTCCGTAACACAAGTGGAACTGTTGGCCATGCTTGAAACGGGAACGATCGTCATCATCGATGAGGCCTACCACGAGTTCAGCGACCAGCCGAGCGCGGCTGGACTTCTCGAGGACTTCCCGAATCTGTTCGTTCTCCGGACCTTCAGCAAATGGGCAGGACTGGCAGGCCTACGGGTCGGGTACGGGATATTCCCGGAAGATCTTGCTGCCGTTTTGATGCGCGTAAAACCTCCCTACAACGTTGGAACGCTCGCTCAGCTTGCGGCGATCGCGGCACTGGAAGACCGTGAAAATGCTATCGACCGCGTGGAGACGATTCTGGAAAACCGAAAAGCGCTGGCGGCGGAACTCGCGACGCTGCCCGGCGCGCGCGTGTATCCCTCCGACGCGAACTTCCTGCTGGTCCGTTTCTCCGGCCACGATGCCAGATCCCTGCATGCTCGGATGCGGGAACGAGGCATCGCTCTTCGGCGGTTCGACACTCCCGGGCTCGAGGACTGCATCCGCGTTAGTGTCGGTCTGCCCGAGCAGAACGAAACGCTCGTGAAAACGTTTGCTCAATTGATGTCGGAGGTCGTTCAACATGGCTGACCGAGAGAAGATTCCGGACCGACGGGCGGATGTCTCTAGGGAGACTGGAGAAACGAGTGTCTCCGTCACGCTTAATCTGGACGGGCGAGGGAGCCACCAGGTCGAAACTGGGATGAACATGCTCGACCACCTCTACGATCAACTATCCCGCCACAGCGGGTTTGACATGATGCTGCGGGCGGAAGTCCGCAACGATCCGGACGGGCATCACACTGCGGAAGACGCATCCATCGTCCTGGGCCGCGCATTGGACAAAGCGCTGGGTGACCGGACCGGGATCCGGCGCATGGGCCACGCGATCGTTCCGTTGGATGAGTCGCTCGCGATGGTCGCGGTGGATCTCGGCGGGCGCGGCTATTCGGCGATTGACATGCCGTTCACGACGCCGATGATCGGAGATCTGCGCTCCGAGTTGGTCAGCCACGTCCTGGAGACCCTCGCGCGCGAAGCCCGCATGAACGTCCACGTTCAGGTCATGGCCGGCGATAATGACCACCACGTCGCGGAAGCCGTATTCAAGTCGCTGGCGAAGGCTCTGGACTGGGCGTCTCGGCGTGATGAGCGGTACGAGGGAGAAGCGCCATCGACGAAAGGCACGCTGACGGGCTAGCGCTTCACGCTTTTACCACCTCGAACCGGAAGTCTTCGATTACTGGGTTCGCCAGTAGTCGTTCGCACATCTCGCGGACCCGTTCTGTCGCTTCCTCGGCGGAGGAGACTCCATCGAGGTTTACTTCGAGGTATTTCCCTGCCCGCACCCGCTCCACGCCGCCGTAGCCAAGGCTCTTGAGCCCTCCGAGGATCGCGGACCCCTGGGGATCGTTCACTCCGGGTTTCGGCGTGACGTAGATGCGGGCGAGATAGGGCATCGGAAGGTGCGGCTAGCGAAGCCCGGCATGCTCCCGGTGCGAAGCCGGAACGATGACTGAAGAGCGATCGGTGATGCGTCTCGAGTTCAACGCGAAGACTCCGATTGTGACCCCCATCCCCAAAATCATGCCGGGTGCGATCAGCCGGAGGAACAGCGGCGCTTCGTCGCTGAACCAGACTCTCCAGATTCCAATCATCGCGCCTTCGACCGTGATCGCGATTCCTCCTGCGGCCAACGAGGAAAGCATCACGTACCGCATCATCCTCATGCTGGTAGTTCTTTCCCACCGCTCAATCGGGAATACACCTCCCGGTACCGGTCCATCGTTCGCTGGACGATCTCGTCGGGTAGCTCTGGTGCCGGTGGCTCGCGGTTCCAACCTGCCTCGGTGAGCCAGTCACGGATGATTTGCTTGTCGAAGCTCGGTTGGGGCTTGCCTACCTGGTACCCTTCGACATCCCAGTATCGTGAGGAATCTGGTGTTAAGACCTCGTCGATTAGGTGCAGCTTCCCGTCTATGAACCCGAATTCGAATTTCGTGTCTGCCAGGATGAAGCCCACCTCTTTCGCGGCGCCCGCTGCGACGTCATAAAGCGCCAGGCTGTGCTCTTCGAGCGGCCATGCGATGTTCCCTCCCACCTGGTCCCAGAGCTGTTCCAACGTCAACGGTTCGTCGTGTCCCGTCTCTGCCTTGGTCGTTGGCGTGAACACCGGAGCCCCAAACTCTTGCGACTCCTGCATTCCTTCAGGGAGTGGAGCGCTGTTCATCGTTCCCGACCGCTGGTATTCAGCCCACGCCGAACCCGTGATGTAACCGCGGATGACGCATTCGACGTCGATGCGCTCCGCCTTACGCACCACCATTGCACGGTGCCCGACCTCCGGATCGAGGTCGACGAGACCGTACTTTTCGGCCACGCCCGTCTCGTACGCCATCCCTATGTAGTGGTTCGGGACGATGACCTGGCTGAACTTGAACCAAAGGGCCGACAGTTCGGCCAGCACGATTCCGCGACCTGGTATTCCTGTCGGCAGAACAGAATCGAACGCTGAAACGCGGTCGGTCGCCACCATCAACAACGCATCGCCAAGGTCGTAGGTGTCGCGCACTTTGCCCTTGTGGAACGGGTTCGGCAGCGACGTTTCGAGGAGCGCTTTGGACGTGACCAATTCGGTTTTCCCACTTCGAACGGATGAAGGGCGTGGCCTCTGATTCTGACCGGTGAGCGCCGGTTCGATTGTCGGAATAGTGTATACGGAGGCGGTCCGATCCAGTGAGCCGGTTGGCGGCCGCGTCACCATTCCGCACGAAATCTCACGGAGCCCGATGATAGTCGACCAGGACCGGGAAGACCCGCTGCCAAACACCGAACAGCGCTCCATCCCAGCCGTCCGACGTATCACGAGGACCGTTGTGCGAATCGTCGTTTCGCCGCGCACGGCGATCAAGAGCCTGTCCAAGGAAGATGATATCCACGGGGGTGTCCTCGTTTCGGGAGTGACCTGGGGAGCGGTGGGACTGGCCGCATTCGGCTCCGCCTTGATCGGTGATGGTGTCGATACGGGCTCGGCGACAGCCGGAGTCACGGTCGCAGGTGCTGGCCTGGCCGGGTCGGCCGGGATCATGATGGTGATCCTTATCGCATTGTTGGTTCATCTCTCTGCCCACGCGGTCGGAGGCACGGGTCGGTTCGGGTCGATGTACGCAGTGACTGGCTTCTCCAGCGTTGTTGCCGCCCCTCTCGTCCCCGCGTTGATTGTCGCGGATCTCTTGAGCCACGGAGTCGGTTCGATGATCAAGGACGCAACCGTCGCGGTTTCGATCGTCTGGTGGACCACGCTCGTCGTTTTCGCGGTCAGGGACGTGTACGGAACTCCTTGGCGCGCCGTTCCGGGAGCGCTCGCCCTCGCCCTGATCGGAGGGGCGTTCGCATCGGTAACGTTGTTGGTAGTCCTGTTTTTCATTGCCTTGCTCGTGGTCATGGTCGTCGTGCCTTGACGCTGGTCGCCCGCGTAGACTGGCAGGCACGATGGTCTTCAGCTGGACCGACCCGAACCAGGCACCGCTCAGGCCACGTAGGAAGCGTCGTCGCGAGCAGCAACCCCTTCGCGCATACCTCACGGAGCTCGTCCGTCACCCGAATCGCGCGCTGAGCGACATCGCTTTCGAGCGACCGTGGCCAAAAGGACTGGCTCTCCTTGCCGGGGGATTCCTTGTATCGGGCGCGGGGCTCGGCGTCACCGGGCTCCCGGGCGTCGAATCGGGAATGGGCGCATCATTGACTGGTGCGGCGATCGGGCTGGGCGCAGGTGCCACCACCTTCATCGTGCTCACCTTCGCGTTCCACGGCATGGCTCTGATCCTTGAAGGCGACGGCGGGATCGTGGACTTCCTATCCGCGATGTCCTTCGCGATGCTTCCCATCTATGCGGTGACCCCAGCGGTTGTCCTTCGGTTGCTGCCGGACAGGTGGGACGGGTTCATGTTCTTCTGGGCGTGTTTCGCCATCGGGATTTGGATGCTCCGTCTCACCTACCTGTCGATTCGTGAAGCACATCGGTTCAGCGGCCTCCAAGCGGGGCTGACGATTACTGGCACGCTGCTTGCGACGACCCTCAGCGCTGTGGCCCTTTTCTTCGCGACCGCTTTCTACGTTTTGATCTCCCAGTGAGGTGCGCAGGAGGGAATTCCAGGCTTGAACCACCGAGTAAACCTTGGACGGGGTATAGTGAACTGTAGTGAGAAGGAGTTTGAGAATGACTCTCCCACACGTACCCGAGTTGTTGTTGATCTTGGTAATCGTCATGCTCATCTTCGGCGCAGGGAAACTCCCGGGCGTCGCGGGCTCGATGG
>JASLZO010000010.1 GCA_030754805.1 Dehalococcoidia bacterium | reverse complement strand
GCTCAGAAGCTTGATTCCCAGATTGCCAGCACCATGGGGCAGGCCACCGGAAGGAATCACATGGCTTCGGGGTCGTGCCTGCCCAACCAGAGCGCGGGCGCCAATGCCGCCACGCTCACAACAGCCCCAAAGATAAAGAATCGCGAAAACACTGCCAGCGAGGCGTCCGTGACCCCTTGTTGATACTGGGCCGCCGTCAGCGCTTCCGTGCCCATCGGAAGTTCGATCCCTGGTATCGGCAACCTCAGATCCGTTGTTAACAACTCGAAATAGCCGATCCCCCACCCGCTCAGCGCCGCCAACCCCAGCGTCATCCCTAGCATTCGCGCCACCGTGACGAGCGCCGCTGCCGTTCCTCGGTACGCCCCGCCACCCGCATTCACCGCCGCCACCAAGATAGGGGAGATGAGCAGTCCGAACCCGAACCCTCCAACCGCCAGGTGCACGCTTAACGCCGGGTCGCGGATACTCGTATCCCACTGGCTCATCAGCACGAACCCCACCGCGGCCAGCACGAGCCCCACCATCGTCGGGAGCTTCGGACCCGCGTATCTGGTCAGGTATCCTCCAGCCACGGCGCCGAACGGCATCGCGCCCGTGAACCGCATCAGCCGCATCGCTCCCCCGAACGGCGTCTGCCCCAGCACCGTGTCGCTCATCAACGGCACCGTCACCAGCGCCACGATCAATCCGGCGCCAACGAGCAGTTGGATGGAGAACGCAGCCAGGAACGGGCGCGTGATGAATAACGCGCTGTTGAATAGCGGGTCCCGCACGCGACGCTCGACGACCACCAACGCCACGAACAGTCCGATTCCGAGGCCCAGAATCAGGTAGGGCCCGATCGAAGCAGCCCGAAAAATCTCCCGTTGGGTCAGCGCGAACGTCGTCAGCGCCAACACCGCTCCAAGGAGCAATCCACCGCCCAGGTCCAAACGGATCGACGGTCTCGGTGCCTCACGCACCATCGCGAGTCCGACCAGGAGGAACGCGCTCTGCGGGATGTTCAGCCAGAAAACCCACCGCCAGTTCGCAAGCTCGATGATCGCCCCACCGTAGAGAGGGCCCAACACGCTCCCGATCTCGGCCGACGCGCCGACCACCCCCAACACGAGCGCTCGACGCGATGCTGATGCCCGGTTGCTCGCCAGAGCGATCGCCGAAGCCACCAGTGCCCCTCCGCCCATCGCCTGGGCGACCCGAGCTCCGACGATCCAGCCCAACCCGGAAGACATCGCCACGACGATCGAGGCCATCGCGATGACCAGCAACCCAACCTGGTAGACCCGTCGGTGTCCGTAGATGTCTCCAGCGCGCCCGCTCAGAGGTACCGCCGCGGTGAATCCCAGCAGGTAGCCCGTGATGACCCAGGCAGCTTCATCGATCCGCGAGATGCTGATCTCCAGATCGAGCATCATGGCGGGCAGCGCGGTCACCACCACCGTTTGATCCAGCGAGGCGAAGAACACGCCGGCGCATACGAGCCCCAGCACCTGGTTCGGCGAAAGATTCCGCCCGGCTGTTCTCATCGCGTGACGATACCCGACGGACCCGCGCTCAGCCCATAGGTCTCGCCTAGAATCCCGCCGGCACCCCGAACTCCACGGCATCCCCGAAGCGGGACAGGGTCAACAGCCGTCGGGCACCCTCCTCGTCCGAATGCAACATTCGCCCCGATACCTCGATCAAGTGCGGCAACCCGTCCGCGTTCGCAATCACGACTTCGGCCACGACCGTCGCGGACGGTTCCGTAAGCGCTCCATCAAAGAGGACGCGGAACTCCGAAGCCGCAATCGTCCCACGCACCGCCCGGCCCGCTCCAACGTCAGTCAGGCGTGACCCCGCGAATTCCAGTGACCCCACGGACGTCATCAACGTCCGGATCGTATCCGTCAGCCCGTCGAGCTTCACGGGTAGCTCGGACGCGTCGGATCGGGTCCACGAACCCGACAGCGGGTTCGTCGCGTAGCCCTGCCCTTCGATCACGCGGATTTCGGTCTCCAGTGGCGCCGCGGGTGCGCCCACCGCGCCCAACCCCAGGAACCCGCGCACCGCTTCGGTGACTCGCACGTCCCCTCGTGCCCACACCAGCACCAACCCCGGCGAAGCCTCCGTTTGCCCCTCCAGGTCTTCCAATTCGAAATGGAAGCTCTCCTGCCGCGCGAACGCGGAGGCCCCGGAGTCCACCATCTCACGTAACTCCTGGCCCGTCGGTGTCGCGTTCGGTATCGCTTCGTCAGTTCCCCCGGAGCCTCCAGAACATGCCGTTGCCAGAGCGACTACCGATACCAACAGGGCGGCGAATGAGGTGCCCGGGTTTCTCTTCTTGGACGATCCACGGGGCCGGAATCGACCGGCCGTAGACGACACATTCATCTCCTTGCCCCTCATCTCGCCTCCTGCAGAGCCGCCCAGCTCATCTTGGGACCTCTCCAGGCAACTGGCTGACGCTTCGTCGAACCGAATGCGACGACTCCGGTCAGGGGACGTCCATCCGCCTCAGTCGTACCAACGACAACCCGATGAACAGGACCGCCGCGATACCCACACCCGTTATCGCCGCCCAGAGCCCGATCACGACATCCTCGAACATCGAGAACGATTGGTTATCAAGCCCGTACATCATGGACATCGTCCACGCACCGACGCTTCCGTACCGCATCCCCACTAGTAGGCCACTCGCGACCCCTTCCCAGAGAAAGATATACATGAGCCCAAGACCCAGTGCGACGCCCCGCGAGGTGATGAGCCCCGCCCAGGTAAACAGGGCCCCGTAGGCGACCGTGCCCGCGAAGAGGGCCGTGGCGATAGAAAGCGACGGTTTCACGCCCGAAAGGTCAGCGAGCAGCGCCACGGCGACACCGCTCACGATCAGAATCGGGCCGGTCACTGCCACCACAGCAAGGTATTTCGCGAGCACAATTCGGAATCGGGAAATGGGTTTCATAGTCAGGTACGAGAGTGTCCGGTCTTCGATCTCCTCTCCGAACGCCGCCGTCCCCATCGCCATCGCGATGATTGGCAGAACTATCGGAATGAGCACCGTCCCGAACGCGCCCTGGATGAACTCATCGTCGGCGCCTTCGGGGCCCCCGAATGCCCGGGCGATGCCGGCGATCACCACCGGCAACCCTCCCGCGATCAAGGTGATGGCCAACCGGACCCGCCCACCTGCCAGTTGGCGCAGGGACAGACGGAAGATCGCGCCCATGGCTATCGTTCCACCACGTAGCTGAACACGCTCTCCAGCGAGTCATCCAGTGGTTCGATCCGCAGCAGACGGATCCCGCGCTCCTTCGCAATGGAAGGGATCACTGCCTCGACGACCGACAGACGCCGCGTCGTGATCGTCATCGAACCGTCGCCGTCAACCGTGACCGAATCGACTTCCTCGCGTTCCACGAGAGCGCTTGCAAGGATCCGAGCCTGGGGCGATGCGACCCTCACCTGGTAAGGCTGCTCATCGAGTTTCGCTCGGATGGCTCGGAAATCGCCCTCGGCCGCCAGTTTTCCCGCCACCATCAGCAGGATGGTGTCAGCGAGGTGTTCGACCTCTTCCAGGATGTGGGACGACACCAGGATCGTGCGTCCGCCCCGCGCCAGCTCCCGCAAGAGCTCCTGGAACTCGAGCCGTTGCCTAGGATCCGTACCGCTCAGCGGCTCGTCAAGGATCAGGGCTTCTGGGTCGTGGACCATAGCCGCCGCCAGGCGGATCCGTTGCCGCATTCCACGCGAGTACCCGCCCACCTTCCGATCCTGAGCACTCTCCATCCCTGCCGCTTCAATCGCCCGTCCGATGGCGGCCTCCGGATCCAGCAACCCATACAGTGACGCCGCGAACGCGACAAACGCTCTCCCGGTCAACACCCCGTAGAGGGCGTCATGTTCCGGCATCACGCCGATGCTTCGATAGATCTCGACGTTATCGCGGACAGGCTGGCCAAGGACGGTAATCTCGCCTTCGGAAGGGCTTGAAAGCCCGGCCAACATGTGCAGGATCGTTGTCTTCCCGGCTCCATTCGGGCCCAACAGTCCCGTGATGCCCGGGGCAACCCCGAACGAGACGTTGCTCACCGCTACCACGTTGCCGTACCACTTCGACACGCCAGAAACTTGGATCGCCGACGACCCATTCACCGTCACAGTCCGATCCTCTGGTACCGGCGCCACAACAGCGCTCCGGAGCTCACCATGAGGAATCCGAACCATGCCCCCGGCACCGCCGGGTGAAAATCGCCCAGTGCGTTCAAACGGGGATCATCATCCGTGATTCCAAATATCTGATCATTCACGTAGGTGGGGGTCTGTTCCAGGCCGGTCAGCGCGAACCATCTGGCGTACTCCCTTGTGACAGGTTCGCAACGCCCTTCGCGCGTGGCCTCGCACTCGCTGAGCGCGGCAGCAAATGCGGTCGTCAGGAAGAAGGACCCGACGATCATCAGGGCCGCGATGACCCTCCGAGTGCTGAATGAAGAGATTAGGAGCGGAATCGTGGTCAATAAAAGTGAAATTACGATACCCGAAGCAACGAACCGAACAACGTCGGTCCAGTTCTCGCGAACGTACTCAACCGGGTCGCCCGCAGCGAGGATCAGTCCTGAGAATAGTAATGTCTGGCCTGCCAACACGACCAAGAGCATCACCGTGAATAGCGCCGCCCACCGCGCGACGATGTAGTCAGTCGCCGTGATTGGCCGCACAAGGTACAGGGCGATCACCCCGTCCCGGCGGTCTGGGCACAGGACCTGGGGAGCCGCGATCGCCGAGAAGACGAATAGAACGAGGAAGACTCCCTGGTAGTACTCGGGGTGGCCGGGCAGCGCCTCGGCGAACGGTTCCGCGATGACATTCGCCGCCACGATTCCGACCGCCGGCAATATCGTGAACCCGATCAGGAGCCCCGGAATAATCCAGGCTAGTGCCCCCCGGCCAATGCCCAGCGTGCTCCGAACCGAATTCACCCACAAAGCCTTCAGCGAGCGCGTGCGCCCCTCTCGCGGCCCGTCGTAGGGTTGATAGCCGAGGTCATAGACCTCACCACGTGTCTCTTCGGTCACCCCTGCGGACCCCGGAAGATGTCCCTCAACTCGCCTCGACGCGCCGTCATCCGCCGAAGTCCGGCGCCCGCTTCGGCTACGACATCGCGGATAACATCGTACTCGTCCTCATCTTTCAACTTGACGACGACAGAGGTCGCGTCAATGCTCGCCTCCACGTGACGGTCCCGCATCGCCGCGACGATCGCTTCCTGGTGGCCCGTCACGTCGATCACCACTTCATCGGTCTCGCGGGTGAACTGGGAAACCGCGTCCGCCTGCGTTACCCGACCATCTTCGAGGACGATAATTCGCCCGCACGTCTCCTCGACCTCTCCCATCAGGTGAGAGGAAAGCAGGATCGAGATTCCGAACTCGCGCCCGGTACGTTTGACTAGGTCGAGCATCTCTTCGCGACCCGCCGGATCGAGTCCGGCCGTCGGTTCATCCAGCAGCACCAACACAGGGTCATGCACCAGTGCCTGCGCCAGCTTCACGCGTTGCTTCATCCCGGTCGAGTACCCGCCGATGGCCCGGTACCGTTCCTCGTCCAGTGATACGTGACGCAGAACGTCTGCGGCACGGACCTTCGCCTCCGTCGGCGGCAGGCCGCTCACCTGCGCCATGTGCGTGAGAAATTCAGTGGCACTCACCATGGACGGCAAGCAGTCGTGTTCCGGCATATACCCGAGTCGTGCCCGGGCGGTCACGCGCTCCGAGGGCCCGGAACCCATCACGTCGATGGTCCCATTCGACGGCTTCAGCAGTCCGAGGAACAGCTTAATCGCCGTGCTTTTTCCGGCGCCGTTCGGGCCTAGGAGGCCCGTGATCCCCTCTTCGACTCTGATGTCAACGGCATCCAGCGCCGTCAGGCTCCCATACCGCTTGGTCAAGCTCTCGGTTTCAATTAGCACGGCCACGCCCGCAAGCATATAGGAGCGCATGGCCGTCCTCGCAACCGGGGAACGTTGCACGTCTAATCACTGCCGGCAGCCACCTCAGTCAGCCACGCAATGGCCTCTTCTGCCGAACACCGAAGGGGCTTTCCGGCTGTTCAAAAAGCGTTGCTACAACATGTAACAGTTCTCCAGGTCATACCAAAGCTCGATCATTCCAGAAGTAGCCTCTTAAATCGTTCAACAGAACACTCGGTTAGAGACCTACTTCAGAGTTTTCTCCTGGTCCGCTCGTCTTTTTCTCTGTTCGAGAGTGATGATTGGGCGAGTCGTTCTCGTCTTTGTTTCGAGAAAATGTCACTCTCATTTCCAGGGTGGAGACGCGACTCTGCCGTTGACCCGTGTTCCTACGACAGCTAACCTTGACCTGCACATTCAGAAGGGTTCCTCGGCCATCCGTGAACCCCGACAGATTCGCCACCGGATAGGAGGGCCACCGTGACCAGGTTCGTCGAACTATCGGACGCCGCGGCAAAGGTCAAAGACGGCGACCTGATCGCCATCGGCGGCAACAACGACCACGCGCCCATGGCGATCGTTCGTGAGATCGTCCGCCAGGGCACCACGGGCCTTCGCCTGGTGTTCGTCCCCGCCGGCGGGATAAACGGCGACATGCTCATGGGCGCCGGTTCCGCTAACTGGGTCGAGACCGGTTCGCTCACCTTTGGAGAGCGCGGACTCGCACCGAACTACCGCAGGCTCGCGAGTGCAGGCAAGATCGAGGCACTCGACAGCACTTGACCCGTCACGCTGACCGGGCTCCAGGCTGGAGCCAACGGCGTCCCCTTCATCCCCTCGCGCGGCGTGATCGGGACTGACTTCATGAAGCTTCATCAGAACTGGAAGGTCATCGAAGACCCGTACAACGAGGGCGAAGACATCGTTCTCGTCCCTGCGACCAAGCCGGATATCGGCATCATCCACGCGAAGAAGGCCGATAAGTGGGGGAACGTCCTCGCACCCGGTTACGAGGACCGGATGGTTGCTCAGGCAAGTGAGGTCTTCATCGCCACGGTTGAGGAAATCGTCGACTACAACCTCATGGACGACCCTCGAGGCGGGTACCCCATTCCATGGGCCTTCGTCTCCCGCGTTGTCCTGGTGCCTCACGGTGCTCATCCGGCAGGAATGGAAGATCTCTACGACATCGACGACGAACACTTTGCCGAGTACGTCAAAGCGGCGAAGACCGAAGAGGGCTTCGAAGCCTACCTGGACAGGTTCGTCCGCGGTCACACCGAGGAGGAGTACCAGGTGATGGTCGGCGGGCTTGTCGCTGCCACGTAGCCGGCAACCCTCCAAGATCGGCGTCTGACGTGCCCTTCGAAGGCACGGGGTACACCATTGGCGAGCTCATGGCATCCCGCATCTCCCAGGAGGTGCGGGATGAGACCTTCGTCGGCACGGGCGCGGCATCGCCCGGCCCCATGGCGGGAGTTCTTCTCGCAAAGGCCACGCACGCACCGGACGTCACCTACGTCGCCATCGGAGCCTCTGATCCGGAGCTAAACCCGATCAGCGGCAAGGAGGCGTTCGACCTCGCCCAGCGCGGGAAGCTCGACCTCTTCTTCCTCGGTGGCGCTCAGATTGACGCCGAGGGCAACATCAACCTCAGCGTCATCGGTGACCACGACGCCCCGGATCTTCGGCTCCCCGGGGCAGCGGGCTCCGGGATGCTCTACTACATGACCAACCGGATCATCTTATTCCGGATGGAGCACACGAAGCGCGTATTCGTCGAAAAGGTCGACTTCATCACCAGCCCGGGGGCCAGTGACGGACGCGTCCACCGTCCCGGAGGGCCTCACATCCTCATCACCAACCTCTGCGTCATGCGCTATCTCGGCGACACCAAGCGCTTCGAACTCGAGTCTGTGAACGAGGGCGTCACCGTCGAAGAGGTGGTCGAAAACACCGGCTTCGAAATTGACATTCCTGCCGACGTACCGATGACCCAGAGACCGACGCCGGAACACCTCTCACTCCTTCGGTCCTCGATTAAGGAAAAAGTCGCCGGTATCTACCCGGCCTTCGTTGCAGGCGGTGGTTTCGGCGCCTGAACCACTCGGTTGCGGCTTTCCGCCGGGATCAACAACAATGCCTGTCCGAGAGCGTCATAACACTTGACGCCTACTCCCCCCCGGCGCAACAATTAGGGATGGGGATACCCGTACCATTCGTAACGACGAAGGGACGCACGAACGTGCGTCCCTTCGTCGTTACGGGGGTCCTTCAAACGCATCACCAACGGCAGCGAGATCGAACGCCGGGGACCGAACGCCCCGGCGTTTTGCATTTGAAGAGCTGACGAAACACGCACGGTTCCCGCTCCGTAGAGAGAAGAATGGCAACTGAGGGAAGGGGAGAAGCAGTGATGGAGGCGTTCATCGGCAAACCGCTCCGGCGGGCATACGGGTTCGAAGAAGTAGCGATCGCACCCGGTGCGGTCACTATCAATCCAGAGCAGACAAAGATAGACCTTGAGATCGGAGGCCGTCGATTTGATCTCCCGATCCTTGCCGCCGCGATGGATGGGGTCGTCGACCCCGCCTTCGCCGCCGAATACACGAAGCGTGGCGGCCTCGCGGTACTGAACCTCGAAGGCGTTCACGGCCGCTATGACGATCCCGGGAGTGTCCTCGAGGAGATCGTCGCGGCCTCCCCCGAGGAGGTCACCGGGGTCCTCCAACGCATCTACTCCGCGCCGATCAAGGACGAGTACATCGGCAACGTCGTCCAGAAGATGAAGACCGCTGGAGCCACAGTCACAGTGTCTGCAACACCGGCCAACACCAAGCGACTTGGCCCGGTCGCCGTCGAGGCTGGTGCCGACTTCTACGTCTGCCAGTCGACGGTCACAACCGCGAATCACATCTCTAAGAGCCCACGAGGCCTCCGCTTCGACGAACTCGTTCCTCAGATCGGCGTTCCGGTCATCGTCGGCAACACGGTCGGCTATAACGCCACCCTGGAACTCATGGAAACCGGCGTCGCAGCGGTTTTGGTCGGAGTCGGCCCCGGCTCTGCATGCACCAGCCGAGAAGTCCTTGGCATCGGCGTCCCGCAGATCTCGGCCACCATGGACACGGCCGCCGCCCGCGAGGAATACCTCCGGCGGACTGGCCGCTACGTCCCCATTATCACCGACGGCGGCATCCGCAACGGCGGTGACCTCTGCAAAGCCCTCGCCGCGGGCGCGGATGGGGTCATGCTCGGCTCCATCATGGCCTCCACCGTGGAGGCTCCCGGCGGCGGCTATCACTGGGGGATGGCCACCCCACATCCTGCCCTGCCTCGGGGAACGCGGATCCGCGTCAGCACCCGATCCTCCCTCGACCGGATGCTCTACGGCCCGACCGCCCGAACCGACGGCACGGAGAACCTGATCGGCGCCATCCACACCGCCATGGGCATGTGTGGCGCCGCGACCATTCGGGAGTTCCAGCAGGTCGACATGGTCATCGCGCCGGCCATCACGACAGAAGGCAAGCAGCTCCAGATCGCAGGCGAGTTCTAAACCTCGGCTCCCATGCAGCAAAAAGAGCCCCTTCCCATCGCTGGGAAGGGGCTCTTTCGTTCTCGTCGTTACTTGATCGCGCCGTTCTCGGTCTCCCGCCGAACGTCATCCGCGGACATTCCCAACACCTCGGAGAAGATGTAATCGTTCGAGTCCCCGATCCATGGAGCCCTAACGGCAGCCGAGGCCCGTGACACGGATGGGATCCCCGTCAGACCCGTGTGCGACATCGGCCCCCACGCGTCGTGTGCCACGTCCACGATGTGTCCCCGGTCCCGTAAGTGCCGATCCATATACAGTTGCTCGCCTTGCATCGCGATCCCGGCCGGTACTCCCTGCGCCTGCAACAGCCCTAGCACTTGCCCGGGGGTGAACGCGTTCGTCCACTGCCCAATCTCGGAATCCATCTCGTCCCTGTTCGCCCGACGCCCCGAGTGATCCGCGAACTTCGGGTCGTCCGCCCACGCCGGGTCGCTCATCGCCGTAACCAGGCCTTTCCACTCTTCGTCGTTCTCGCACGCGATCACGACCCACGAATCGGGTTGGTTACACGGGTAGATCCCGTATGGAGACATCGTCGTGGTCAACGGCTCGTCGTACCCAACGCTCTCCCAGGAGCGCGCATTAATCGTGTGGTCCAGGATTGCCGGGCCTAGGAGAAGAGCCTGCCCGTCGACCTGTGCGATCTCGATCGCCTGCCCCTCGCCCGAACGGTCCCGGTATTCAATCGCTGCCGCCGTCGACAGTGCTACGAATGCCGCCCCCGTGTAGTCCGGCATCACCCCTTTCGCGTGTGCCTCCATCGGTGAGTCCGCGTATCCCCAGAGCAAGGTCAGACCTGTGAATGCCTGGAGCGAATTCCCGTACGTCACCCATCGGTTCAACGGGCCCGTCTTACCCATACCCGGCATCCCGATCTGGATCACGTCCGGCCGCATCTCCGTCAGGTCGTCGTACCCCAACGCCAGACGGCTCATCACCGTCGCGCTGAAATTGTCGACTACGACATCGCTGTCCGCAACCAGCCGTTTGAACAGCGCCTTGCCAGTGTCTGACCGCAGGTCGAAAGTCGCACTCAGCTTGTTCCGGTTCATGTCAGGGAAGAACGGACTCGTCGTCTCTCGGTTCGCTTCGAGCGTGGACGACTCGACTTTGATTACCTCGGCCCCGTAGAACCCCAGGAACATTGTCCCGGTCGGCCCCGCGAATGCTCGCGTCGTATCGGCCACCCGGATCCCCTCCAACAATGGAGCGTCCGCAGTCGCACTCGCGTCCCGGGCTCTGGTCGTCTTCGGTTTCGGCGCGATGGTCGTCAACTCGCCCAGGATCTCCTCTCGGTGCTGGTCCAGCAGAGGGGCCGCACTCCGAATCGCCCACGGTGTTTTCGACATCATGAACGGCGCTCCCGGAGCGTCGTAGGAACCCACCACGGGATGCTCGACCGGCACGAACCAACCCCGCTCGCGCATGTGATCGCTGGTCACGAAGTGTTCAAAGTCGTTCACCGGCGAGCAGGCGATGCCCCGACGCTGCGCCTCTTCCACGAACTCATCCGCATCGAACCGCATGATGAATTCGCCCATCAGGGCTTTGATCAGGTCTTCGTTGTCCGTCCGGTACTGGGTCGAGTCCCACGCCGGGTCGGACAGAACCGCGTCCTCCATCCACTCGCGCGTCAGGATGTGCCAGTGACCTGGCATGAAGATCGCAATGTTGATGTATCGCCCGTCTTTACACTGGTAGATGTTGTACGCGCCGCCCTGCCCTCCCTGTCGTTTCGAGATCTCGCTTCGCTGCGTATACCGCGCTACCGCACTACCGGACGCAAACGAGATCGCCTCTTGCAACGACAGATCAATCACCTGTCCGTTCCCGGTCCTCCTCTGGTGACGCAACGCCGCAAGCGCTAGGTATGCGGCGTGAATCGCCGCCAGCTGATAGCTGATCTGGCACGGAGGCACCACCGGCGCTCGCGTATCATCACCCTGGCTCATGACCACGCCCGCCATCGCTGACACGACCGCGTCATTCGCCGCGAACGCGCTGTAGGGACCCGTTTGGCCAAACGGCGTCATCGCCACCGTGACCAAACCGGGGTTCAGTTTTTCGAGGCTCGTTGCGTCCAGGCCAACGGATTCCAGATAGCCCAGAGCAGACGAGTCGATCAACACGTCTGCCCGTTCCACCAAGGATGAAAATCGGCTGCGGTCGCCCTCGCCATTCAGGTCGAGGACGATGCTCCGCTTGTTCAGGTTCGCGTTCAGAAACGGGATGCCGCGCTCGGCGTTTTCGATGTCGCCCGCGAACGGCGGCAACATCCGGTTGGGGTCTCCACCAGGCGGCTCAACCTTGATCACGTTCGCCCCGAGTCCGCCCATGAACCCCGCCGCATAAGCGGCCGGCATTCCGCCGTACTCAATCACTCTCAGATGGGAGAGCGCCCCCACGGTGCCATTCGACGAACCATTACCGTTGGTCATGAACTACCCTCGAACCGGTTCTCCAGAGAATGGCGGAACGATAGTGCCGTGCCAATACCGAGTCAATGAGCCGAATCAAAAAGCGGCGATCTGTCCCTGATTTCTCTTCGTTCCAGGGCACCCTTCGTTCGGAGTGGACGGTCGAACCCAATCGGTCGCACGACTGCGTATGACGCACGGACGTCGGTCAAGGTCTGCTCAAACCGGACCGGAGAGAGTTCCTGCTCAGTCGACCGAGACGATCGAGTACTTCATGACACCCACGGGTGTCTCGACGTCCACCGTCTCGCCGCCTTTCCGTCCGAGCAGGGACTTCCCAACGGGCGACTCGTTCGAGATCCGTCCCTTTGTGGCATCCGCCTCTGCACGGCCGACGATCGACCACGTCTCCTCGATTCCCTCATCGTCCTTCAGGGTCACACTGGAGCCAATGCGCACGGCGCCGCCGGTCGATCCCTCGGCCTCGATCACCACGGCCCGCGTGACGGTATCTTCTATCTGCCTGATCCTCCCCTCGAGGAAGGCCTGTGCCTCTTTCGCCGCGTCGTACTGGGCACTATCACTGATGTCACCCAACTCCTTAGCCTTTTGTATTAGGTCCGCCACCTGGGCTCGGCCCGCCGTGCGAAGCTCCTCGAGCTCCTCCTCCATGCGTTCCAGTCCTTCAGCAGTCACGTACGACGGGTTGTTTGCCTGGGTATCGCGTGTGGTCATGGATGCAAGCGCTCCTTGGATTCATCGTCGAGAAAACATCGGCGCCACCATGGCGCCGCGAGAAGAAGTACCTGTATGGTACTCCGCTCAGATGTCGCCTTCCAAAGTGTTGAAGACAATTCCGGTCGGCAGTTTCGGATAGAAGAACGTCGACTTCGGCGGTAGCCGTTCCCCCTGCTCAGACGCCTCCGTCATTCCCCGCAACGACACGCCGTCCAGAAGCACCGCGTAGTCGCGCGACCCCTCACGGACCGATGTCACCGCCTCCTCAGCACTGCTCGGATACGAGAAGAACCCCGCCGCCTCCGCCTCCAGTTGATTCATTCCTAGGCTGGGCCGCAGCAGGACGTCCTCGAACACGCACGGCGAGAGCTTCGACCACGCGGCAGACCGTCCGTGCATCAAGCCCACAAATTCTTCCCTACCGCCACGTGGCCGCAAGAAGCGCATCGTTCCCACATCTTCTTTGTCCAGAACCGCCAGGATGGGGCCCTTCGCGGACTTGGATCGCTCCCAGAACCTTTCGAGCACATCAATCACTGTTGCCGAGCCCACATCGATGCGTTCGGACTCGAAGTACACGTCCATCTGCCGCGCGAAACGTCCAGACGCCTCCGCCGAGAGCCCGCTCAGCATCCTGTGATATGGGAGGCTGATCAGGCCTTCATCCTCGATCGAGACCAGAGACACCATAACGTGGTCGATCGCGTTCCCGGACCATCCTGCTGCCTTCGCCTCGGCCCGGAAATCCAGAGCCGTCTCGTACCGGTGATGCCCGTCCGCGACATAGAGAGATCCTGCCGATGAGACCGTCCGTGCGACCGCATCCGCCCCGTCACCCGTGATGACGCTCACGCGAAACTTGTTCCCATCTGCAGCCGTCACCTGGTCGGAGGTCGATGGCCGCCCCTCTTCCACGGCTCTCTTCACAGCCCCACCAGCATCCGAGTAGAGCGCCATGAGTGGGCTCAGGTTTGCGTTGACGGCCCGCATCAGGTCCAATCGATCTCGCTTCGGGCCGCCACGCGTGTTTTCGTGTGGTAGCACCAACCCCTCGGACCAGGGCGTCAACTGGGCCAATCCCATCAGTTCCGTTCGCGTGACTTGACGGCCTTCGTGAGTAAACTCATCTTCGACGAGGTAGAAGCTCGGCGCCGTGTCCCGAACCAGCGCCCCAGACTCGCGCCACCCGACGAGCGTCCGCGCCGAACCCGGATACCGGTCCACGTCGCCTTCTGCGTACGCACCGCGCTCCACCCAGACCGCATTGAACGGGCTCGAATCCCGGAGTGCCGCCTCTCGCTCTTGGTCAACCACGTCATACGGCGGAGCCAGAACCCGCCCGAGGTCACCAACAACCTCAGGGTCGAAGCGTAACCCTCGGAATGGCCGAACCTCAGCCACGGGTTCCTAGTGTTTCGTCAACCATCGACTGAGAATCCAGTCAATTGGTCGACACAGTTCACTCACTGGGCGGCCCATTCTCGAAGCAACTCCACAATCCTCGGCATCGCCTCTCCCGTCGGAGCACGCACGACGATATCGCACGTCTCGGTCAGCGCCGTCTCCTCGGGATTGATCTCGATCAGCGTCGCTCCGTTCGTCCGGCGGGCCAGCTCTGGAAGCGCAGCCGCCGGATACACGACGCCCGAAGTCCCCAGGATCATCACGCAGTCGCTCTTCAACGCCTCCGATTGGCAGATATTCAACACGTCGGGAGGGATCGGCTCGCCGAACATCACCGTGTCGCCCTTCACGACGCCCTGACAATGAGGGCACAAGGGTGGAAGCGACTCCAACGAAACGTCGTCCCGGGGAAACCGCCTATGGCACTGAATGCATCGCATCAGTGTCCAGTTCCCGTGGATCTCAGCGACGTTCACCTGCCCTGCTGCCCGATGGAGGTTGTCAACGTTCTGCGTGACGACGTACTTCAGCACTCCCAACCGTTCGAGTTCTGCCAACGCTTCATGTCCCGGATTCGGCTTCGCCTCTCCCAGCGACTCTCGCATCCCCGGCATCCGGTTGTTCGTCCCGCTGACCCGCTCTTCCCACCAGGTCTTCGGGTCGTTCACGAGCCTTTGGTACTCGTTCATGCTCGGTTCGCCGTACTTCGTCCACAGTCCACCTTCGCCACGGAAGG
>JASLZO010000109.1 GCA_030754805.1 Dehalococcoidia bacterium | reverse complement strand
GATGCCCGGAATGGGACGGACGGGCCCCTTCCGTGACTACATGACTTACGGGCAGCAGATCTTTGGCGTCGCCGGCCTCGGCTACATCTGGGGCCACCCGGGTTCGCGCCTCGAGACACGGCCCAAGTTTGGCTATACGGACTACGTCGCCGGAGCCGCAGCCGCGGGCGCCGTGACGATCGCGCTGGAGCACCGGCGACGGACAGGGAACGGCCAGTTCATTGAGGTGGCCCAGGTCGAGGCCCTGGCTTCGACGCTCGGGGTCCAGTTCCTCGATTGGACCGTCAACGGCGTCGATTCCGAACCGTCCGGAAACGTGACCGACCGGTACGCGCCACACGATTTGTATCCCACGGAAGACGATGACGAGTGGTGCTCCATCGTCTGCCGGGACGATTATGACTGGAAGCGGTTGGTGGAGGCGATGGACAGTCCAGACTGGGCGACCGAAGACAGGTGGTCGACGCTGGAAGGGCGGATCACGGGCCGCGAGGAGCTGGACCGCCGAATCGGCGAATGGACGGCGCAGCGTTCGGCGAGGTTCGTCATGCACCGTCTCCAGCGTCACGGCGTCCCCGCCGGTATCGACCAGAAAGCCGAGCTTCTCAACTACGACCCCCACTTGGTGGCGCGTGAGTCGATCGTCACTGTGAAACAGGCCGAACCGTGGAATACCTGGATCAATCACCCGGCCCTACCGGCGCGGCTTTCGGCCACTCCAGGTGACTCGAAAGGGCCGGCCCCAACGTCCGGCCAGCACAACGACTACGTGTTCCACGGAGTGATGGGGCTTTCCGCGGAGGAGGTCCGGGAGCTGACTGAAGAGGGGGCGCTCCGTTAGGCGAAGGAGTGTCATCCGAAGCGGCAGCGAGGGACCGGGTACCTGCCAGGGAATCAACCTCTCCGTTCGAAACGCGTAAATCCCGTCTGCATCGAGCGTGCAGCTACTCCAGTTCCAACGACCCTCGCGGATACGAACCCAAAAGCCTGACGCGGCGGCAGATTGTGCCGCGGCTGCGGTTCAGGATGCGGTAGGCCTCCTCCATGCGCTCGTCGTGGATGTGACCGAGGAACTCCATGAAGAAGGCATATTCCCAGAGCCCACTAGCACGGTCGAGGTTCGTGGGCCTCGACTGAATCATCGTTGCGCTCAGGCCCTGCTCTGCGAACAGGTTCAACACCCTCGCCAGAGAGCCCGGCTGGTTCTCTATCTCGAATAGAAATGAGGTCTTGTCCTCACCGGTATCTTCGGGGACCTGACCTCGACCGAAGACCCAGAACCGGGTGGCGTTGCCGCGGCCGTCTTCCATGTTCGGCCGGACCACGTCGAGGCCGTATTCCCGACCTGCGAGGTCCGTCGCGAGGGCCGCGGTTCCGGCACCCTCTTCGGCTGCTCGCTGGGCGCCCCGCGCGGTGCTTGCCTCCCTGATGGAATCCACGTCATGGTCGAGCTCTTCGCTCAGCCTCCGTAGGTTGTTCCGGCACTGGTTGAGCGCCTGTTCGTGGGAATAAACACGCGTCACTGCCTCGATGGGACCGGTTGAGAGTAAGTGATGGTGGATCGGAAGGAACACCTCCGCGACGACGTTGATATCGGCTGTGGCGTACATCGCGTCCAGCGTTGCCCCGACGCTTCCCTCGAACAGGTTCTCGATCGGAAGGACACCGAAATCGATCTCCCCATGCTGCACCGCCCGACAGATTGACTCCGTCTCCATGGGAACGTACTCGGCGTTGTCGTCGCCGAAATGCTGTCGCGCCGCGATGTGCGTGAACGTCGCCTCCGGCCTCAGGAATCCGACACTGGGCTTCAGTCGGGTGCTCATCTGACCATGCCCCCCGCGGTTAGGCTCGGTGCTCGTCGGGGACTGATACCCGCACGAACCCGCGTTTGCCGATCTTTGCCGTGGCTCCGGAGAGCAGCGAACCTGGTATCGATGCGCCGGGATCATCGAACCGCTGCCCGTCTAGCTCGAATCCCCCCTGGAGCACGAGGCGCCGGCCATCACCGCGACTGCCCGCCAGACCGGTCGCAGCGACCAGGTCGAGGACCGATACGGATCCGTCGCGTTGGAACAACTCCGGATCCAGCTCGACCGTGGACACCTCCAAGGGCAGTTCACCCTGGTTCACGACCCTCCCGAACTCGGCCCGGGCCAACTCCACGCCCTCCCTCCCATGGAAGGCGTGTGTCACCTCGGCGGCGAATCGTTCCCGGACATCCTGGAGGTTCGACTCGGTTTCCAGGCGGTTCGTCACGACCGCGATCTCTTCCTCTGGAGCGTCTGTGAACACATTCAGGAACAGTGGCAGGAGCTGGTCGCTGACCTGCGTCAGCTTGAAGAACATCTGGACGGGGTCCTCGGTGAGGTCGACGGTATTCCCGTAGGTCTTGCTCATCTTGCGGCCGTCCAGGCCTGGGACGAGGGGTGTCATCAGCACATGCTTGGTCTTCCCCAGGTAGCTCCGGACGAGGTCCCGCCCTATCATCATGTTGAACATCTGGTCCCGGCCGCCGAGCTCTGCGTCAACGCCCATGGCGACCGAGTCGTACCCCTGCAGCAGCGGATACAGCACCTCGTGCAGGTGAAGGGGCTTCTGCTCGTTCAGCCGTTCTCGGAACATGTCTCGTTCGATCAACCGTTGAACCGTCACGTTCGCCGCGAGGCCGATGACATGCTCGAGATCAAGCGGATCCAGCCAGTCACCGTTCATCTTGATTTGAACCGGATTCTTGCCCTCGAGGTCCAGCACGTGTCCGATCTGCTCGCGGTACGTCCGGGCGTTCTCTAGGACTTGCTCGTGTGTCAACGGCTGCCGGGCGCCGGTCTGGTCGGTCGGATCGCCGATCCGTCCGGTGAAGTCGCCGATCAGGAAGATCACGTGGTGGCCGTGGAGTTGGAGCCATCGCAGGATCCGCAGAGACAGGTAATGGCCCATGTGCAAATTCGGGCTCGTCGGATCGAACCCTTGGTAGACGGTTAGTTTCTTGCCCGACGATAGGTCCTTGTCGAGTTCTTCCTTGACGATCACGCTTTCCAACAGCCCGCGAGCGAGAATGTCATCGAGCGACCATTCGGCCAGGGCAGCGTCCTCGGCCGCGCGAATGGCGGGAGATTCCGGCGAAGCATCATTGTCGGCCCGTATTCCGGATCGATCGGTCCGTGGTGGCACTTCGGAACTGCCGTCGGAGTGATTATGGACCGGATTTCCGGCGTCTGAGAAGTTGATACTGGGAGACTCCGCAGACACGAACGCGATGCTGACTTTCGCGTTCGGTCCCAGATACTGGCCGGCCAGCTCGGCGAGTTCTTCTACTGCGAACCGCACTTCCTGGTCCGTTTGGCTGCGGAACCCGTCAACCGGGAATAGCAGGGATCGTGATTCGTTCGTAATCTTTGCCGCGTCGCTCTGGCGCCAGACCCACCGACGCGTGCGTACTTCGGACCCGGTGGCATAGATCGGTTCGCCCGGCGGCACGTCCTCTCGGGCGTCGGAGTTGATTGGCGTGAACGAGTCGCCATCACGGCTGAGCCGTACTTCGACGTCGCCGTCCAATCGATCCAGATCATGGGCCCCGACCGGCACCAAGTGCCTCAGCGAGATGATGTTCGCAGCGTCGACCGCCACGTTGATGCCCGGAACCGGGTCGCCACGGAGCGCTCGTTCAGCGAGCGCCCGAACCGAAGGTGCGTATCGCTTTGAGTTCATGCCGCTCGAAGCGAACGCTTCAGACCAGATGTTGATCGCCGAATGGTCTTCGAGGCGGCCGCGTCGTAGGCTTGAGGGGACGGCGGCCGCGGCCTCGCTCAACGCTGAGGTCACGACCGGAAGTGCAGAGATCACGTCCGCGTCGCGCACATAGACCAGCCCCACCACATAGTCGGGGTGCCGGTGAAAAATCTCGTTCGCTATGGAGAACCGCATGTGTGTCAGTGATGCTGAGTGGGAGTCTGTTTCCCACCTGGGCCACGGCGCCGAGCAGCCTCCTGGACGGGGTCCGTCCGACAGAAAGCCCGATCAAGGCACGCGAAATCTGCCTGAGTTTCAGCCACTCACAACCCCACGAAATCCGTCCGAGATTCGAATCGCGTTCAACCAAGATGCTCCCGCTGGGCTGTCCCCAGCGCAAGCATCGTCCGACAAAGAGGCCACCAGTTGGCCTCGGAATCCGTCAACGTCTCGACTAAACACGACCCGCATAACTGAAACACGATCAGAACATGAAGTAACTGGTGGCAGGGGAGGGATTCGAACCCCCGAAGCCCGACGGGCGCCTAGTTTACAGCCAGGTGCGTTTGACCACTCCGCCACCCTGCCGCCGTCCGGTATGGTACGCCTCCGCATCGGTGGTGCACAGCTACAGCGTGCGCCCTACCGCTTCGGCGATCTGCGATAGCTCGTCTTTCATCTTCGGAAGCCAGTCGAGTGGCAATGACTGGGGGCCGTCTGAGAGCGCTTTCGTCGGATCCGGATGGACCTCGATGATCAGGCCGTCCGCTCCGGCAGCGATCGCGGCCTTGGCCATCGGGATCACGAGATCGCGCTGACCCGTGCCGTGGCTCGGGTCGACGATCACTGGAAGCGGGGTCTCCTTCTTGAGGATCTGAACCGCCGTCAGGTCGAGGACGTTTCTCGCGAACTCGTCGTCGAAACTCCGGATACCCCGCTCGCACATCATCACGTTCCAGTTGCCCTCGTTAATGATGTACTCGGCGCTCAGTAGCCACTCGCGGATGGACGCATGGAACCCCCGCTTCAGAAGCACGGGTTTCTGCGTTTTCCCGACGGCGGACAGCAGTCGGAAGGCGTGCATTGTTCGGGCGCCGATCTGCAGGATATCCGCGTACTCGGC
>JASLZO010000108.1:2094-4875 GCA_030754805.1 Dehalococcoidia bacterium | reverse complement strand
TGAGCGACGTTCCGGCGAGGAGCTTCATCGACCCCATCCGCTAGATCGCTGACCATCCCTTTACCCGGCTCGCGTCACAGTACGAACGCCACCAGGTCCTCGAGATTACCGGGCAGCACGTTCGCGGACGGGAAGATTACGTTGAGGAAGACTTTGGCGAGAGTCGACCCGGCGATCAGCTCATTAGCCGTTTCGAACGGAACGGAGTCGATGATGAAGACGATGACGCTCGCGAACAGGGCCCCGACGAGCAGCCCGAGCGCCATCCCCGCGACCTTATCCAGCCAACCCAGGAAGACGAACGTGAGAGCTTTCCGAATGACGTTGCCGATCAGCGTGGCGATAAACAGGGTGATACCGACAATGATGACGAACCCGAGAATCCCGGTGACGGTCCCGTTGTCCAAGAATCCGTTCAGGATTTCGGCGACGTCGCCGCCGAACAGGCCCGCCAGGGTGATTCCGACGATGATGCCTACGAGATTGGCGACCATCTTGATCAGGCCGCTGCGGAACCCGATGAAAGTCGGAATGGCAGGCAGCGCGACGAGAGCGAAGTCCAAGCCGTTCATGGCGGGGATTATAGCGCGGGGGACGGCGTGACCCACGTGCGATGATGCGCCATGACCATCGATGGAAAGGGCGTTCGCGGGCCGATTGCGATCGATGGCCCCGCTGCCGCAGGCAAGACGACGATCGGGCGTCTGATTGCCGAGGCGTTGGGGTGGCCGACCCTGGACACGGGCCTCATGTATCGGGCGGTCGGGTATACGGCCGCTTCGCGCGGGATCGACCCGAACGACCCAGATGCGCTCGAGGCGATAGCGCAAAGCACCGACGTTCATGCAGAGGGTGGGCGGATTTCCATCGACGTGGATGGATCCGACGTGACTGAGCGACTTGCGGACCCGGTGGTCTCGCGCTCCGCGTCGAGCGTAGCGTCCCAATCTCGGGTCCGGGCCGTGCTGGTCGCGAAACAACGGGAGTTGGCGTCGGCGTCGGCGGGGCGAATCGTGATGGTTGGCAGGGACATCGGTACTATCGTGCTGCCACAGGCGTCGACGAAGATCTATCTAAACGCTCCCGCGGCGGAACGAGCACGCCGGAGGCACATTGAGGAGTCGAAGGGCGACAACTCGGCCTCCATTTCGTATCTGAACGTGCTGGCCGACATCGAAGCCCGCGATGAACGTGACAAGGCGCGAGAGGACTCCCCGCTGGTCGCCGCCAAGGATGCATACGTGGTGGAGAGCGCAGGGATGACGATCGAAGAGGTCGTTCGCGCGGTGCTGGACATCGCGGAACGTGTGGAGAGTCCCAACCGAAGCACGTGATCGTGAGGTCACATCGGCGCGCCCTTGAACGGGTATCTGGCCAGCCTTGGAGTATCATGGCCGCCAACGTGCGAGCGGCGCCGTGTCGGTCCTGATGGAGCCGGATCGCCGCTTCGAAGGGCGCTTCCGCAACAGGTAGAGGGGTCACTCCATGGTCAACTTCCGTTACGGCCGGTGGGACAACACACAGGAGCCGTTCCCGGCGACGACCGAAGACCTGATGGAGGCGATCAGCGATGATTTGATGAACAGCGGCGACCTCCAGCGCGCGCTGCGAAAGATGGCGATGCGCGGCCTGGATACACCGGACGGCCAGAACATCGAAGGCCTGCGCCAGATGATGGAACGCCTCCGGAACCAACGTCAGGAGCACCTGGATCAGTACAACCTGAACTCCGTGATGGAGGGAATCCAGGAGAAACTCGACGAGATCAAAGATCTGGAAACGAGCGCGTTGTCGGACCGTCTGCGTGATGCAGAAGATGCGCTTCGCGATGCCCCTCCCCCGTCGGCGCAGCCTTCAGCGTCTCAGTCCGGTGAGCCATCTCAGGACGGGAACCAGCAAGAGCAATCGAAACTATCCGCCGAAGAGGACCTGAAGGAATTCCTGAAGAACCTCGAAGACGAGCTTCAACGCGCGAAGGAATCGCGCGAGGCACAGGATCAGGACGGGTCAAAGAATGGCGGAGGTGACCAGGACGGGCAGGATTCGTCGGTTGGTGACCACCACGGTGGTCACCAACCGGATGATCAGCGCGGGACCATGGACCCGTCCGCAGCCCGTGCTCTCCAAGGACTCGCAGAGCGCAAGATGCAGTTCATGGATGACCTCCCGAAGGACCCGGGCGGAACGATCAAGGAACTGGGCAACTACGACTTCATGGACGAAGAGGCCAGGGACAAATTCAAAGAACTGCTGGACTCTCTGCGCCAGGAGGCGATGAACTCCTACATGCAGAACATGATGCAGCAGATGCAGAACATCTCTCCGGAGCAGATGAGCGCGACGAAGGAGATGCTCCGGGACCTGAACCAGATGCTGCAGGACCGGGTCCAGGGGAATGAGCCGAGCTTCGACGAATTCATGGAGAAGTGGGGCCCGCTGTTCGGCGACGACCCGCCGCAGAACCTGGACGAGTTGCTGGAACAGCTCGCGGGTCAGATGTCGCAGATGCAATCGATGATGGACAGCCTTCCGGACGACCTGCGGCAGCAGCTGCAGGAAACGATGGAGGCGGCGCTGAACGACCCGGAACTGCAACAGCAGCTAGCGCAACTGTCCTCGATGATGAACATGTTGATGCCGATGGAAGACATGCGGCAGAACTACCCGTTCGCAGGCGAGGAGAACCTGTCGTTCGGCGAAGCGATGCGCGTGATGGAGGAGTTGCAGCGGATCGACGAACTCGAAGCACAGATGCGCGGCGCGGAGCGCCGTGGCGACATG
>JASLZO010000108.1:0-2084 GCA_030754805.1 Dehalococcoidia bacterium | reverse complement strand
GAGATCGACGAGGACCGGCTACGAGAGCTTCTGGGCGACGAATCGGCGCGCGACCTTGATTGGTTGAAACGGCTCCAGGAGGAACTCGAACGGGCCGGCTACATCCGGAAGAACGACAAAGACAAGATGGAGCTGACGCCGAAGGGGATACGGAAGATTGGCGAGAAGGCGTTAAAGGACCTTTTCTCGAAGTTACGGGAAGACCGACTGGGTGCGCACGAGCTGCCCAAGCACGGGATCCTGGGCGAAAAGACCGAAGAGGACACGAAGCCGTACGAGTTCGGGGACCCGTTCAACATCCACCTGTCGCGAACGTTAAAGAACGGCGTATTCCGACGCGGCGCCGGGACGCCGGTCCAACTCGAGCCAGACGATTTCGAAATCTATCGCGATGAGAAGATGACGCAGGCGAGCACGGTGATCCTTCTCGACCAGAGCCGGTCGATGGCGATCAGCGGGAGCTTCGAGGCCGCCAAGAAAGTCGCCCTGGCACTGCACACGCTGATCCAGATGCAGTACCCACGAGACCATTTATACGTGGTGGGTTTCGCCGACTACGCCTGGGAGTTGAAGGGCGAGGACCTGATCAAGGCGACTTGGGGCGGGTATTCGCCGGGCACGAACATGCAGCACGCGCTGATGCTGTCCCGTAAACTCCTGAACAAACACCGGGTCGGGACACGCCAGGTGATCATGGTCACGGACGGAGAACCGACGGCACACCTGGAAGGAGGCGCGCCGTACTTCACATACCCACCGAGCCCGAGGACGCTTGACCAGACGTTGCGCGAGGTCAGGCGGTGCACCCAAGAGGGCATCACGATCAACGTGTTCATGCTGGAGATGGCGTACTACCTGGTGAACTTCGTGCGCCAGATGACGAAGCTGAACCGCGGCCGAGCGTTCTTCACGTCACCGGACAAGCTGGGCGAATACGTGCTGGTGGACTACATGAACAACAAGAGGTCGGCGGTCGCATAACCAACGCTAAACCCAATCTTCCGTGTTTGCGCCGACGCCGGGACGACTTGTCCCGGAACCCGAGGACCTCATTGAGTGGATGGGGGTCGAGGGTGCGTTTGACCTCGATGAGTCGATCCGCATGGGCAGTTTGGACGCCCGCCTGGTGGCGACGATCTGGTACGGGCTGGCCCGTCGACGATCGTTGGTCGTCGCCGCGGGTCCGAGGCTGGCTGGGAAGTCCACGACGGCCCTAACGCTCCTGGCCCTCGTTCCCGCCGGCACGCCGTTCCTGCCGGTGGGCGGTGCGTTTCCTGCCGACCTCCTGAATTCGATCGACGCGGGATCAGCGCCGTACTTGGTCGTCAACGAAGTGTCTTCCGGGATCCCTGGCCGGTACCTCTGGGGCGATGACGTGCGGTCGCTTTTGCTGGCACGAGAAGGCGGGTTGCCGTTCGTTGGGACACTTCATGCGTCGACCCCAGGGGAGGTGGTCGAGACATTCTCGGGGCCGCCGTTGATGCTGGACCCCGAACTCGTGGCCGGCAGCCTCGACATGGTGTTGAACCTTCGTGAAAGCCGCCGGGATGGTCACGGTGCACGAGCATTGGCCCTCGTGGGAAGTGTGGAGCGGCCCGGGATCCGAGAACTGATGCGGTGGGCTCCCGAGCCTCGACGTTTCAAGCATGCTGACGAACGAGAGATCGGTGCGGCCCTCGGCAAGTTCGATGATTCCAATCCCGACCAAGTGATCGAAGAACTGTCGCAACGGACTTCATTCCTTGAAGGGCTGGTGGCGCGGAGGTCGGACGCCTCTGCCCGAAACACGAGGTTGCGCGACGAGTTGCGGGCGTTCAATCCAGCCTGACGGCCGATTCGTCTTGTTGACCGGTGCCTGACCCAAGCGAGAGCCGAAACCAAGGGCCGAGTTCTCGTTCTGGTCTCTTGCTCTGGGTTCTGTTCTTTACTTCTCGGCCAACGTTCTCAAGGAAAGAAACCCCTCTCTGGGCCAGAGAGGGGTTTCTTTCCCGCCGTTGAAGCGCACGAAACGTCGGAAAGGCGCGACGGGGCTTTCGATCAGGCTTCGATCGGCTGGTCGTACTGTTGACGAAGATCGCGTTTGA
>JASLZO010000107.1 GCA_030754805.1 Dehalococcoidia bacterium | reverse complement strand
CCGGCGACGACTACGCGGACTCCCTGCGCGCCAGCCTGCATCGATCGCTGGACGGCTTGTTTCGTCGCGCGTCGAAAAGCCACCTGTCGCTGGATCTGTTCGGCGATGCTTTGAGCGACCAGAGGTGCTTCCAGTTCCGGCTGTCGAATTTCGTTGATGTCTACTCGAACTCGTTTGCCGGTGATCGACTCGAGATAATGGCGGAGTTCTTCAACGCGTTGGCCACCACGACCGATTACCACGCCGGGTCGAGCGGAGTGTATTGTCGCTCGAACCTCATTCGCCTTGCGTTCGATCTCGACCTTCGCGACTGCTGCGTCGCGGTGCCGTCGCAGGATCGAATCACGAATCGTGATGTCTTCCTGGAGGTTCGTGCGGTAGACCTCTGGCCGATCGGCGAACCAATGAGTCTGCCAGTCCCGGATGACTCCGAGTCGGAAGCCGAATGGGTGAACTTTGTGGCCCATTACTGTGCCTCCTCGTCATCGACGACTACACGAAGGTTGCTATGGCGGCGGAACTGCGGTCCAGCTTGTCCGCGGGCCCGAGGATAGTAGCGCTTCAACGTGGGAGCCGGGCCGATATCCACACGTACGATACGTAGCATGCCGGGATCCATCTCGAAATTCGTCTCCGCATTCGCGGCGGCGGACCGAACGACCTTCGCGATACTCCGGGCCCACGGACTCGGAGTGAATTGGAGCGAGATGAGCGCTTCTTCGACTCGCTGGCCGCGTAGAGGCTCCACGAGAAGACGCAACTTCTTGACGGAGACCGACAAGTTTTTCGTTCTTGCTGAGACTTCCATGAGGTTTACCTGCGCACCACCCGTTCGCTACGGCCGACGTGGCCCCTGAAGGTCCTGGTTGGCGCAAACTCGCCGAGCTTATGGCCAACCATATTTTCGGTGATAAACACCGGGATATGGCGTCGTCCGTCATGAACCGCGATTGTCATCCCGACCATCTCCGGCATGATCGTCGACGCGCGGGCCCAGGTGCGGATCACCGTGCGCTGAGAACCGCGGGCGGCGATCTCCACCTGCTTTGCGAGCTTCGGGTGGACGTAGGGCCCCTTCTTTACGGATCGTGACATTGTGACCTCTCGCTAGCGCCGCGAGCCTCTGCGACGCGCGATGAATACGGTGCTCTTCTTGTTCCGACGGGTTCGTTTGCCCAACGTCGGCTTTCCCCATGGTGATTTAGGACTTGGCATACCGATAGGAGAGCGTCCCTCACCGCCGCCGTGCGGGTGGTCCCGAGGCGACATGGCGGAACCCCGGACGGTCGGGCGCCAACCGCGGAGCCGTTTTCTTCCGGCTTTGCCCCAGGAAAGGTTCTTGTGATCGACGTTTCCCAGCTGACCAATGGTGGCGTAACACGTCGATAGCACGCGGCGGAGTTCACCGGATGGCATCCTGATCAGCGTGTAGCGCTCCTCACGGGCAAGGACTTGGGCACCCGTTCCGGCGCCCCGGACCATCTGCGCCCCCTTCCCGACCTGGAGCTCGATGTTGTGAACGGTGGTCCCCGTCGGTATGGCGCTTATCGGGAGGGCGTTCCCGGGGCGAATCGCGGCCTCCGGTCCGGAGACCACGGCATCCCCCTTTTTCAACCCGAGTGGCGCCAGGATGTAACGTTTCTCCCCGTCGTGATAGAACAGTAATGCGATTCGCGCCGAGCGATTTGGGTCATATTCGATTGATTTGACGGTTGCCGGCACGCCAGGTTTATTCCGCTTGAAATCGATCACTCGGTACGTGCGTTTTACCCCACCACCGCGATGGCGGGTCGTGATGCGCCCGGTTACGTTTCGCCCGGCGTTGCTCTTGAGTGGTGCGGTGAGAGTTTTTTCAGGCGCGACCTTGTCGATGTCGTCCATCGCGTCCAAAACTGCATCGCGGCGACCAGGAGATGTCGGCTTTACGACTTTTACTGCCATACTTACACCCCTTCGAAGACGTCGATTCGGTCGCCCTGCTTGAGCGTTACGATTGCCTTTTTCCAACCGCTGGTCTTGAACACGCGGGCACCGAGTCTCTTCGTTTTTCCTTGGACGTTCATCGTGTTGACGGAGAGGACCTTTACCTGGAACGCGAACTCGACCGCTTCAGCGATCTGTTTCTTATTCGCGGCGCGATGGACCTCGAATGCATACTTGCCGACATCCTGAGAGGCGGTGTACTTCTCTGTAACGATTGGCCGGCGCAGCACTTCGAGCGGATGGATGTCCATCGGGTTATCGATCTCCCTTTCGCCCCGAACGCGCCCACAGTTCCTCCGCTCGTCGCAAGGCATCGACTGTAATCACTACGTTCGTGTGCGCGAGCAAATCTCCGACGTTCAGATAGTCCGCCGGTAGCGTCTTGACTCTATGAAGGTTCCTGGCCGAGAGGACGACCTGCGGCTCCGGTGCTCGAGTCACTATCAACGTAGGGCCCGAAACTCCCAGGCGATCAAGGATGCCAGCCATCGTCTTGGTCCGAGCGTCATCGAGGCCGAAGGCATCAATGAGAACCAACTCACCATCCCTCACCTTGGAGGACAGAGCCCCGCGTAGCGCCTGGCGACGCATGCGCTTGGGCATGTCCTGGCGGTGGTCATTCGGCTTCGGCCCGAACGTTACTCCGCCAGACCGCCACAGCGGCGATCTGATGCTGCCGACGCGGGCGCGCCCTGTGTATTTCTGTTTCCAGGGTTTTCGGCCGCCACCCCGAACCTGCCCGCGCACTTTGGTTGAATGGGTGCCGGCTCGGCCGTTGGCCCGTTGTCTGACCAGGGCCTGGTGCACCAGGCCTGTGCTGAGGGGAACGCCGACCAACAGGTCACTAACGTCTGCGTCGCCCACCGTTTCGCCTTGAAGGTTTCGGATCGGAAGGTTCATGCGACTGACTCAGCGCGCTTACGGACCATCACCAGGCTGCGAGTGGCCCCAGGGGCCGTACCGCGGACGAACAACAAGTTGCGCTCGGCATCAACCGCCACGATCCGCCCTCGCTGTTGCGTGATGCGCTTGTTCCCCATCTGACCCGCCATCTTGTACCCCTTTACGACCCTCCCTGGGGTTGTCCCGGCGCCAAGTGAGCCAGGGGCCCTCCAGCGGTCTCCCTGACCATGGGTCTTTGGGCCGCCGCGAAAATGCCATCGTTTGACGCCCCCCGCAAACCCCTTCCCCTTCGACTGGCCGATGAGGTCGACTTCCTCGCCGACCGAAAATACCTGGCTGACGTTAACCGTCTCACCGACCGAAAGATCAGTCGTTCCGAGCGGGCGCACCTCACGGAGGTGACGGAAGAAGTCGAGGCCATTCTTTTGCAAATGACCGCGGCGCGCTTTCTGGAGTTTGCGTTCGGGGACCTGGTCGAAACCGATTTGGACAGCTTCATACCCGTCGGTCGCCGCAGTCTTGATTTGTGTGACAGTACACGGCCCGACTTCGACCGCGGTTACACCCGAAACGAGACCGTCCTCGTGGATGTATTGCGTCATCCCGAGCTTTTTCCCGAGCATTCCAGTCAACATGAGCAGGCCTCGCTCATGACTTGATCTCGATATCGACGCCTGCTGCAAGGTCGAGGTGTGTCAGTGAATCGATGGTTCGAGAAGTCGGATCCAGGATGTCGATGAGACGTTTGTGTGTCCGAATCTCGAATTGTTCGCGGGAGTCTTTATCGACATGCGGCGAGCGAATCACGGTGAACTTACGTATGCGAGTCGGGAGAGGAGTTGGTCCGGAAACCTGGGCTCCGGTTCCCTCAGCGGCCTCCACGATCTGCTGGGCGGCCTGATCGAGAAGCCGAGAATCGAATGCCTTCAACCTGATCCGGATGCGCTGTCTTCGTGCGGTGGTCATTGAGGCTACTCGCTATCGTGATCCGGCCGCGACCGCTTCGGCGATCGAAGCGGGAACCGGCGCGTAATGATGGAATTCCATGCTGAAAGTTGCCCTGCCTTGCGTCGTGGACCGGAGCGCGGTCGCGTAGCCAAACATGTCAGACAGCGGCACGAACGCGTTGACGATCTGAAGGTCGCCCCGGCCCTCCATTCCCTGGATCTGGCCACGTCTCCCGTTGAGATCCCCAAGGACATCTCCGAGGGTTGGTCCGGGACAGACTACTTCGACGCCCATGACGGGCTCCATCAGCGCGGGTCGCGCCTTCCGAACGGCTTCCTTGAAACCGATCGAACCTGCCATCTTGAAGGCCATCTCGGAAGAGTCGACCTCATGGTAGGAGCCGTCATCCACGATGATCTTGATGTCAACTAGCGGGAAGCCGCTCATGACTCCTCCGGCCGCGGCCTCCCTGATCCCAGCCTCTGCAGCCGAGACGTATTCGCGCGGGACAGAACCGCCCACGATCTTGTTCTCGAACTGGATCCCAGTTCCCGTTTCCAGCGGTTCCACGTTCATCCAAATATGCCCGTACTGACCACGCCCGCCGGTCTGCCGTACGTATCTGCCCTCTCCACGGGCTGCTCGGGTAATCGTTTCGCGGTACGCGACCTGAGGCTTGCCGATCTGCGCATCTACGCGGAACTCGCGCTTCAGTCGGTCCACGATTACGTCCAGGTGAAGCTCGCCCATTCCGGAGATGATTGTTTGGCCCGTCTCGTCATCGCGGCGGGTGACGAAGGTTGGATCTTCTTGGGCTAATTTCACCAGCGCGTCGATTAGCTTCTCTTCTTCAGCTCGACTCGCGGGCTCGATCGCCACCGATATGACCGGCGCAGGGAAGGTGATCGATTCGAGCAGAACAGGATGAGCCGCGTTACAGATGGTGTCCCCGGTGAAAGTGTTCTTCAGACCGACCGCGGCCACGATATTTCCTGCCACAGCTTCTTCTAATTCTTCACGATGGTCAGCATGCATCTGGATCACACGACCCAGCCGTTCTCGTTCACCCT
>JASLZO010000106.1 GCA_030754805.1 Dehalococcoidia bacterium | reverse complement strand
GCGAGGCCCGAGCAGTGGGCAGGGTCGACAACGGAAGCCGCGTCGTGGCGCCCGCCCTCAGGCGGCCGGAACCCGCCGACCGTCTCAGTCGCCTGCCAGTCGGTAGCCGAACGAACCGATAGCCGGTTCCGGTGGCCGGTCCCGATACCGTTCCGTCGTCCGTTCGAGGAGGCCCGTGCCTCTTCATCGGCACCACGAACCCCGCCAAAGCACATCGGCTCCGGCGCGCCATCGCTGATTGGCCGTTCGAGACCCTCGGCCCCGAAGACCTCCCGTTCCCAGTGGATCTTCCAGCAGAAGTGGGCAATTCCCATCTCGAGATCGCCGTCGATAAGGCCCTCGCGTGGTCACGGGCCACCGGGCACCTCACCATCGCCAGCGACGGCGGGCTGGTCATCCCGGCGTTGGGAACCAGATGGAACAGCCTCACCACCGGACGGTCCGCCGGACCCGGCGCCAATGGTCAGCAGCGTATTCGTGGGCTCGTCGAACTGATGGACCCCCACACGGGAGATAGCAGACGCGCCTCCTGGTCGGAGTCGGTCGCAGTCGTGAATGCTCCAGCCACTCTGGCCTCATGGCGTGTCGAGGGCCCGACGGGCTTCCTCTCCCGACAACCTTCCCCGGTCAGTATCGATGGGTTTTGGGCCGCGTCGCTTTGGTACTTCCCCGATTTCGGGAAGGCCTACACGGAACTGTCAGACGACGAACTCGAAGCGGTCGGTGACCCTTGGACGCGATTGACGAGCCAGATCCAGGAATGGCTCGGCTCGGGTGGGTGGGAGCAAGTCAGCGGAGCAACAACGTCCTAGGGCAACGATACAGTCCCGCGAGAGAATCGGACCAGTCCGTCCTTATCCAGCGAGTCCACCAGACGAGCGATCCGTTCATCGAATCGACCCCCAGCTTCATCGCCTGACCCGGAGATGACGAGACCCGCAAGTTCCTTGATCGGAATCGAACCCTCCACGCTCCTGAGCGCCTCGACAATCCGCCCGCGATAGTACCGAGAGCTTCCCACGTACACGGGGGTCTTCGGTCGTTCTGCAACCGCCACCGGCTCCCAAGCCTTTCCCGCGGTCCCGAAAATGTCCGCGGACACACAGGTCGTTCGGACCGGGCATCCTCCACATCGAGGTGCCCTTGCGACGCATATAGTCGCTCCCAGGTCCATCATCGCTTGGTTCCAATCAGCGGCCGAGGGCTCGTCTTTTGGTAGTGATTCCTCCGCCAGGCGCCATGCCTCGGATGGGCGCATCGGCATCAATCCTGAGTTGACTCGTCCAAGCACCCTCTGGACATTCGTGTCCAGGACCGCCACTCGCCGACCGAACCCAAAGCAAGCGACCGCCGCAGCTGTATATCGGCCCACACCAGGAAAGGTTCGAAGCGTCTCCTCGTCCGACGGCACCATCCCTCCGTGATCGGAGCAGATCAGCATCGCGGTACGGTGGACGTTCACCGCTCGCCGGTTGTACCCCATGCCCGACCAGGCACGGATAACCTCCGCAGCCGGCGCATCGGCGAGCGCTCGGACCGTCGGAAAACGCGCCACGAACCGTTCGAAAACGGGTTCGGCGCGGCTGACCTGCGTTTGTTGAAGCATGAACTCGGCGACGAGAACCCGGTACGGGTCGGAGGTCCGTCTCCACGGCAGGTCTCGACGCGCCATCCGATACCAACCGAGCAACATGTCGTGAAACATGGATCGCTGCGCGGTCGTCCCGGTCACTGGTAGCCCAGATGCTCCAGGTCCCGTTCGGAGAACCCCATGTGGTGCCCCAATTCATGGAGCACCGTCTTGCGTATCTCTTCTATGGTCGCCTCGCGGCTCAGGCCGAGCGCCTCGATCGGGCGCTGGAAGATTGAGATCTTGTCCGGAAGGCTCCCGCCCGTCCCGTATCCGTCACGATCAGTCAGCGGGATGCCCTGGTAAAGACCAAGCAGGCCTTGCGGCCCGTGGTTGTTTGGATCATCTCCACTGATGGTCATCTGTTCCGCGTCCGGCCAGTCCTCTATAACGATGGCGACGTTGTCTAGCTGCTGTTCAATCTCTGGCGGAACGGAACGGACTGCGCGCACGACCAGGCGCTCGAACTCCGACCGTCTCATGCGTCGCTCCATCCCGAGCCGAGTATAGCCGCGGAGCCCTCACCCACCGCCGCCGGACGCGTACGGATTGGTTGACGTCAGCTATGCCACGAATCTACAATCGGCTGGTCTGAGAATCGGGGTCAGGGCCCGCTTTCGGACGGTTCAAATCGTTTGGGGGGAGGAGACTCGCTTATGACGTTGAAAGGGAAAGCAGCAATAGCTGGCGTCGGATGGACGCCGGCGCGGCGCAGTTGGCCCGATAAGTCCCAACGTGGGATGCAAGCCGATGTAGCCGCAATGGCCATTGCGGACGCTGGCCTCCGTAAGGAGGATATCAACGGCCTGACGACTGAGGCGCCAGGTGGTGAGGACTCGAACAACTGGCCGGCGATTATGTCCGACTACCTCGGACTGAAGACGACGATGGCCAGTGGTATCAACAACATGGGTGCGACCGGAGCGACTGGGGTCGTTCTTGCGTCCACGTGGATTGCCGCGGGCCTGGCCGACACGGTGCTCGTCATGCTTGGTGGAAACCAGGGGACGCAGCCACGCGTCCCGCCCCAACCCAATCCATTCGTCGACCCATACGGCCCGGTCGTCGCCGCCAACGGCTGGTACGCCCAGGTCGCCCGACGGCACGCCTACGAGTACGGCACGACCGACGAACAGCGCTTCAAGGTCGCGGCAGACCAGCGCACGAACGCTCTGGTCACACCGGGCTCGGCGTTCGCTGGTCAGGCAGTCACGGTCGAGGACGTCGCCAACTCCCGGCTCATCGCGGACCCCCTCCACCTGTTGGAGTGCGTGATGCCATGCGCCGGCGGCGGTGCCCTCATCGTCACCACGCCTGAGAAGGCAGCCGCGATGCCACACAAGCCGGTCTACCTGGCTGGTGCCGGGCACCACACTGATCACAATGACCTAACCTGGGCGGAACGAATCACCAGGTCCCCGGCCGTCGTTTCCGCGAAGAGAGCGTTCCAGATGGCCGGGTTGAACCCGTCCGACATGGACTTCGCTGAGATCTACGACTGCTACACCATCACCGTCATGATTACCCTCGAGGATGCTGGCTTCATGCCGAAGGGAGAGTCGGGTCCGTGGTACGCCGAGCACGACACGACCTACAAGGGTGACTTTCCGGTCAACACGCACGGAGGACAGCTGTCCTACGGCCAGCAAGCCGGAAACACGGGCGGCTTCTCGCAGGTGATGGAAGCCGCGCTCCAGCTCCAAGGCCGCGCCGGCGAGCGTCAGGTCGAGCGGAACCGCGTCGGCTTCGTAAACGGTTGAGGTGGGATCTTGAGCAAGTTTTGCTCACTCGTCCTCACCAACGACAAAACGCTCGCGTAAAACGAGCTCACCATGCACGATCAACGCGATGATGGATAAGGAGTAAGGATGGCACAGGCACCCCCGCAACCCCGCAAGCCGATTCCGGTGGCTGACGCAGTAACGCAGCCGTTCTGGGACGGGACCAAAGAGGGCGAGCTCCGCGTCCAGCGGTGCCAGGCCTGCGGCAACAGGTTCTTCTACCCGCGCGAGCGCTGCCCGACATGCTTGTCTGACAAGCTCGAGTGGGGAGCCGTCAGCGGCAAGGGTCGAATCTACAGCTTCATCGTCGTTCGGCAACCGGGTAACCCGGCTTTCAACGACGACGTCCCGTACATTTACGCGCTCATCCAGTTGGACGAGGGCATGCGCATGAACGGAAACGTCAAGGTCGACGATGTAGAGAGTGTCAACATCGATGACCGCGTTGAGGTCTACTTCGACAAGCTCAGCGACGACATCTTTCTGCCCCAGTGGCGGCCCGCGTAACGCGACCGAAATAGCGAAGCGCCGAAAGCGGCGGATCCCGGAGGATCCGCCGCTTTTTCGTCGCCATCCACGATGTTGGCGGTCGCCCCGAGTCTCCCACCTAGACCCCGATCGCGACACGAAAAACGGCGGGCCCGTGAGAGGCCCGCCCTTTCGTTCTGCGGCTTAACAACTGAACAGTGGAAAGAAGGCGGTCATCCGTCAAGAGTTTGTGTTTGTTGGGCCGACTGCGTCGGCCCGGGATCCTCGGTATCCGTTTTGTCCTCTCCGCCACCGGACCGGGGCTCCCTCCGCTCATCCCCCGAAGGGGTTGGAAGAGCGGGTCATGCCCACAGCGTCCAATCTCGGAAAAGCGTCTACCGACCGACCTGGGAGTGGTCCTCCCGAAGGAGGAAACTCCTTAGAAAGGAGGTGATCCAGCCGCACCTTCCGGTACAGCTACCTTGTTACGACTTCGTCCCAATCACTAGTCCCACCCTCGGCACCTGCCTCCCCGAAGGGTTGGCACAGCGACTTCAAGTGTTACCAGCTTTCATGACGTGACGGGCGGTGTGTACAAGGCCCGGGAACGTATTCACCGCACCATGCTGATATGCGGTTACTAGCAGCTCCAACTTCATGCAGGCGAGTTGCAGCCTGCAATCTGAACTGAGGCCGGCTTTGATGGGATTCGCTTCACCTCGCGGTTTCGCAGCCCGTTGTACCGGCCATTGTAGCGTGTGTGTAGCCCTGGGCGTAAGCGCCATGATGACTTGACGTCATCCCCACCTTCCTCTCCGTTTTGCGGAGCAGTCTCGCCAGACACATGTAACTGGCAACAGGGGTTGCGCTCGTTGCGGGACTTAACCCAACACCTCACGGCACGAGCTGACGACAGCCATGCAACAGCTGTATTGGTTCCCGACTTTACGGGTCGTCCCCCTTTCGGGTTCCTACTTCCAGTATGTCAAGCCCAGGTAAGGTTCTTCGCTTTGCATCGAATTAAACCACACGCTCCG
>JASLZO010000105.1 GCA_030754805.1 Dehalococcoidia bacterium | reverse complement strand
GATCAACAACCCCGCCGGTGCCCAGGAGATGAAGTTGACCTTCAGCTATCTCGACGCGGCCAACAACTGGTGGTGGGCGATCGACAACCTCATCGTCGCGGGCGAGCCGGTGCCGATATTCGCGGAGAATTTTGACAGCCGAGAGGTTTATGGGCGTTTGGCGTCTCTGCTTGAAGAGTTGTCGGTTAGCAGCGCGAGGTGACGATTGCGCTCATTCCGGGCGGAGGGCTCGGCTGTAGGGGGGCCTGACGGCGAGCGATGGCGACGAGAGCAGGGGTTGCGCCACGTTTGCTGATTGCCCCGGCGGTACCTGCCAGTGCTCGGCTGCGACTGATCGCGTTGATGACGGTTAGGACGATGACCTGCATGTCGAGGATCCGTGAGTGGTTCTCGACGTAGAACAGCCCCAGCCGGTTCTTTCCGGGGCGGATGAGTTGGTTGTAGGCGATGTCGGGGTCGTCCTGCCCGTGGAGGATGTCGCCCTCGTCGGCGAAGACGATCGACGCCAGGTCCGTGATTCCGGGCCGAATGCTGAGGAGCCGCTTCTCTTCCGGGCTGTAGAGCCGGACCTCGCGCTCGACGTTCGGACGTGGTCCCACGAGGCTCATGTCTCCTCGCAGCACGTTCCAGAGTTGGGGGAGTTCGTCGATCTTGGTCCGACGGATCAACCTTCCGATCGCGGTGATCCTGACGTCGTCACTGGAGGTCGAATCAACACCGCTCCGATCGGCGTTGACGACCATGGAGCGGAACTTGACCATCCGGAAGGGACGCTCGCTGCGTCCTACACGGTCGGCGATGTAGAAGGGCGATCGGCGGTCCTGTGCCCAGATCAGGATCGAGACGATCAGGAGTAACGGCGAAAGGGCGATGAGCCCCAGCAGCGCGATAACGAAGTCGAAGGGTCGTTTCACGGAAACAGTCCCGAGTTCGCGTCTCAGGCGACCGTACGACGCACGGCGTTGCAAAGGTCGTCGACGGTCGGGTAGTAGGCGGCCTCGAGGGGAGCGCTGGTTGGTGCCGGCGCCTCGACGATGTTGATCCTCTGGGGTGGGGCGACGAGGCAACCAGCTTCGACTGATTCGAGCACACCGGCGATCACCTCGGCGGCGATTCCGCAGGATCGCCAGTCGCCTTCGGCGACCACCAGTCGGCGGGTGGAGGAGACGCTTTCAACGACGGGCGCAAGGTCGAGCGGGTTGATGACCCGGAGGTCGATGACCTCGCAGTCGACGCCCTCTGACTCGAGGATGTCTGCGGCTTCGAGTGCAAGGCGTGTCGTCCACGACACGCCGACAAGGGTGACATCGCCACCGGGCCGTCGGACTAGCGGTCCCTGGTCGGCAAGCGAAATCGGCGGGGGGTCTGCGATTTCGCTCTCGAGGTCGTACAGCCAGCGGTCGTCGATGTAGACGACGGGGTCGTCGCATCTGATCGCGGCAACAAGAAGGTCCTGTGCGTCCTGCGGGGTGGCCGGGACCACGACCCTCAGCCCGGGAACATGGGCGAACCAGGAATAGAGGCTCTGGCTGTGCTGGGCGCCCTGCTCGCCACCCCGGTTGATGATGAGGCGGAATACGGCCGGTACGGGTGCTCCACCTCCGAACATGGAGTTCCACTTGGCGGCTTGATTGACGATCTGGTCCACGGCGAGCAGTGCGAAGTCGACCCTGGGGTGTGTCACCACGGGGCGGTAGCCGCACTGGGAGGCACCGATGGCGGCACCGGTGACCGCCGATTCGCTGACCGGCGTGTCGATGACACGCTCGTACCCGAACTGCTTCTCGAGGTTGGTCATCGAGTTGCCCACGTACCAGGGACTCCAGAGCCCTTGACCGAGCAGGATCACGGAGGGGTCTTCGTCCATTGCGAACTCGAATCCCCGTCGTATGGCTTCGCCGTACTGCATCTATGCGTTCCTGCTGTCGTGATGGACGATGCCGAGAAGGTCGTCGAGGGGCGGAAAGTCCGCCAGTCGTGCCGCATCCAGAGCCGACTCGACCGAGTCGACAGCCTCGCGGTCGATGGCATCGATGCGTTGCCGGTCCAGCAGCCCGAACTCGATGGCTCCCTCGCTCAACCGGCCGATCGGATCGCGTTGATGCCATGCGGCGAGGTTGTCGGTGCGTTCGACGCCGACGTCTTCGTCCTCCCGATGGCCGACGTGTCCGCGCCATCGGTAGGTCAAGGCCTCCAGAAGGGCTGGGCGGCGTTGCTCCCGGGCCATGGTGACCAATTCGCCCATCTGGCGGGTTACCTCGACGATGTCGTTGCCGTCGATCACCTGTGTGTCGATCTCGTTTGCCTCGGCGAAACGAGCCGTGCGGTCGGTCGGTTGGCGGTCGCTGATGTGGAGGTGGCTGGAGTAGAGGTTGTTCTCGATGACGAAGATCACCGGAAGGGCCTGGGAGGCGGCAAGGTTGAGCGACTCGTGGAAGACCCCCTCCTCGGTTGCTCCGTCGCCGAGGAAGCCCACGGCGACCCCGTCGCCACCATCGAGCTTCATCGCCAGGGCGGCACCCACTGCAATGGGTACCGTCGCAGCGACGATTGGCACAGTGCCCATGAGGCCGTTGCGGGTATCCCGGAGGTGCATGCTGCCGCCGAAGCCACGAGAACAACCGGTGACCTTGCCGAGCACCTCGGCCATGAGCTCATCGACCGAGCCGCCGAGCGCCAGAAAGTGGCTGTGGCTCCGATGTGCGCCGAAGGACGGGTCGGTGGGGCGGAGGAGGCCGGCCACGCCGACGGCAACCGCCTCCTGGCCGATGCCGAGATGGCAGGGGCAGCGGGCCTCCTGAGATTCGACCAGACGGCCGATCGATTCCTCGGCACGGCGGATCAGGGTCATCGCACGCAGCCAATGCTCGACCTGTTCGACGCTGATCCCCTCGAGGTCGAGTGGTTCGTTGAACTCGTTCGGATCGATGAGCGGTCCGAGCCTCGAGGTGTGGGTTCTGGTCATGCGCCGTAGAAGGTCCGGATCTCGGAGATGACCGAGTCGACCTCGTCGTCCGTCAGCATCGAGTTCATGGGGAGGAGAAGGCATCGGGTGAACAATTCGTCGGTTCTGGGCAGGTCGACCGTGAATCCGAGTTCCTCGAACTGGTGGACCGGGGTGCCGTTCCACTGGATGAGGGTGCCGATCCCATGGTTGCTGAGGTGGGCCTTGAGGCCGTCGCGGTCTCGTGCCTCGATCTCGTAGTTCTGGTAGGCGTCGAAGTGGTCCGGGTCCACGTCGGGGGCCGGCGGGAGGACGAGTTGCTCGAGGTCTCCGAGACCGTCCTCGTAGGTGGCGGCGATCGAACGCCGACGGTCTATTTCCTCGTTCAGCCGTTCCAGGCGGACCAGGAGGACGGCGGCCTGAAGGTTGTCGAGCCTGCTGTTCACCCCCCATGCGACGACGTGTCCCTCCTCGTTCCTACCGTGGTCGCCGAGGAGCCGGATCTGTCTGGCTATTTCTCCGTCGTGGCAGACGACGGCGCCTGCGTCGCCGAAGGAACCGAGGGTCTTCGCCGGGTAGAAGCTGTATGTACCGGCGGCTCCGAAGGTGCCCGCCATCCTGCCCTTGAACCTCGACCCGACGCCCTGTGCTGCGTCTTCGACGATGGTGAGGCCGTGTCGGTCGGCGATGGCCTGGATCCGGTCCATGTCGGCGGTTCGGCCGTTGAGTTGGACCGGTAGCAGGCAGGAGGTCCGGGGCGTGATGGCGGCCTCTGCCGCGTCAGGGTCGATCAGGTGGTCATCGGCGCATTCCACCAGTACGGGTGTGGCCCCGACGAAGTGGACCGATGCGGCAGTGGCGATGTACGTGTGCGAGGGCAGGATGACCTCATCGCCGGAGCCGATGCCCGCGGCACGAAGCGCGAACACGATGGCGTCTGTGCCGTTTCCGACGCCGATCGCGTGCGACGCACCGACGAACTCGGCGAGAGCGGATTCAAATTCTTCATTCTCAGTCTGGAGGACGAACGCGCCGCGGTCGAGCACATCTGCCATGGCATTGCGATAGGCGACCGCGTACATGGCGTGCATCGCGCTGTAGTTGAAGAAGGGGACGGGCATGGGCCACCTAGTGTGTAGTCGCAGCGGTCGGGGCTCGATCTTGTTTCTTCGATCGACGATTTGGACAACCAAGAAATTGGGACACGTGAAGGATACTGATCGGGTGCAGCAGAGGGGCGCACGGACGCAAAACGGAAGGCATCGTTCACGTGTCCCGAGTCGACTGGGACTTCAGTTCGCCGTCCTCCTGTTCCAGGTCCTGATCGCGTGGACCTATGTGGAGTACATCTCGCCGATCTTTGGTAGGGGCTTCGTTTCAAGATCTGTTTCTTTCCCCCACTTTGCGGTCTCGATCGTGATCGGCAGCATCCCGGTTCTCTGGTTGCCCCTCCGCCCGAGAACGCCGAGCCAACTGCTCCTGTGGGTGCTGCAGATCCTCGTGGTCTGCTCGTCATGTGCCCTGGGGCCGTTGCTTCCGTATCGGGGTATCTGGGAGACCATCGGCTGGGCCTGCTGGAACGTCGCATGCATGGCAGCGGCATCGTTGGTTCTGGTTCTTCCCACCATCAACCTGACATCCCTCCACATGAGTGCAAAGACGGGATGTCGCGTCTTCTACGGGAGTTTTCTGCTCGTGTTCGGGTTTCTCTTCGCCAAGTTCGGTTTGCCGACTCCCGACATCGCACTGTCCACGGCACAGTTAAGGAGATTGGAGTTCAGGGTGTCGCTCGAGGGTGGCGGCATGATTGCCGGTTATCTGGTTGTCTGGCTGCAGACGCTCTTCGCTCCGATGGCGATCATGAGTGGCCTCTGGCGTAGGCGTCCCATGTTCGTCCTCGTGGGTTGTACGGCTCTGCTCTGGGTGTACATGTTGCAGGGGACGCGTACCTCTCTCATCGTGATCCCGCTCGGGTTCGTCTTCTGGTTTGCGCTCTCCCGAGGTGTGAGCGCACTGGG
>JASLZO010000104.1:272-4969 GCA_030754805.1 Dehalococcoidia bacterium | reverse complement strand
GCGCCCCCGCGGAGTGCGCGGCCTGCGCGATATGCCAGGCAATCGAACGATGGTTCGCGACGCCGAATACGACGCCGGTTTTGTCAGAGAAATCTATCGGGTACATGTGTGGAAAGAAGCTCCCTCATGCCTCGTATCGCCGGTAGTTTATCAACCCGTGAGTCCGGCGCTGTGTAGTTGTTCCGCTCCCAGCTCGAACGTATAATCACGGGTCATTTGATGCTACTCGCGCCACTTGGAGGCTCTCTACCAGGGAGGTTCAGACCGAATGCCGATTCTCGAATTCGCCTGCTCAGACTGCGAGAACCATTTCGACAAGTTGTTCCGGGGAATAAACGTCGAGATATCTGGGGTCGAGTGCCCGTCCTGCGGGAGCGGCAAAGTGGAACGCCAGGTCTCAGCTTTCGGCGTCTCGGGAGTGTGGCAATCGAACATTCCCGATTTCTCGGTTCCGAAGATGCGCCCCCCCTCCCCGAACGACCCGTTCAACTGCATCGTTAACTAGGGAAATCGTCGTGCCGATCCTCGAGTTTGTGTGCGAAGCCTGCCAAGGGCAGTTCGAGAAATTCACGCGGAATATCAACGCTGCGGTAACCGATTCCGAATGCCCAACTTGTGGTAGTGGTGACACACGCAGGAAGATGTCGGCATCCGGGCTTGCCGGCGTCACATCAAGAACCGCTGGACCGGGCATTCCGACGACGATGCCGGGCCCACATGGCGGTACTTGACTCGATTGCTAAGCCGATCGTCCTGGCAGGGCGACTAGCCGAACCCATTCGCCGCGGATTGCCTCCGCGGCGTTTTTCACGCCCTTCGAAGTTCCCCATGACGCGCACGGGAAATGCATGCTCCGTCCTGTGTTGATCGCATATGGGGTAACGCTCTTTTGCGTTTTCACCCCGCTCATCCACCTCCTGACCGCAATACCGGGACCTTTCATCGGTGGGATCGTTGGAGGAATCCAGGTGGGGAAGCATCCCCGCAATCCGATGACAGCTATTGTGATCGGTGTTCTCCTGGGCATGCTGATGACACTAACGATCGTCGTTGTCGGCGGTCCGGTGCTCATGCTCCTGCAGGCGTTTGGGCTCCTCGAAGACAAGCGGCTCACAGACCTCATGCTCTTACCCCTCCTGATCGGCGGGTATGTGATGATTCTGGGCACCGCCGGAGCCTTCTTCGGTCTGATCTTGGCCGGGCGAGACAACCCGACTCGGCCTGACCCTTCCAGATAGGAAATCGGGCGCTGAAGTGCCCATTTGGCGCTGTGCTATGCTGCCGGCTCCGGTCCGCGCAACGAGGCTCGGAGGCCCCAAACGATGAGATCGCGCCCACTAGGCGCTAGCACTGGTTTTGCCGCCGAAGACGTACCGGCAGTTATTTTGGCTGCCGGTTCGGGCACCCGCATCAGCGCGGGGAACGGCGGGCGTCCAAAACCACTAACCCGCTTCCTTGGGATGACCCTGCTCGAGCGCGCCGTGCTCTCTTGCCGGGCGGCCGGGGTTGAGACCGTGTATGTGGTGGTCGGATTCGCCAAAGATGAGGTGGCAGCGCACGTCAATCGTCTTGCGGCGAAACACGATTTTGATGTCCGTGTCATACACAACCCGTGGTGGGAAGAGGGCAACGGGACATCCGCCCTGGCGTCCGCGCCCTACATCGACGGTCCGTTCTTCCTGATGATGGCGGATCACCTATTCGACCCAACAATTATCTCGATGCTCCGCGCAGCGCCACGCGCCGCGGAAACCTCCCTCCTTGCGGTCGACAAGCGCGTTCGCGGTGTGTTCGACCTCGACGACGCGACGAAGGTGGAGCTTGACGGGGACTCGCTCGTGTCGATCGACAAGGAACTTGGCGCGTATGACGCCATCGACACTGGGATCTTCCTTTGCGATCCCGTGTTGTTTTCGGCGTTGCGGCTTGCGCAGCGCCGCGGCGAAGGATCTCTCTCAGGCGGCATGCGCCAATTGATACAACGCAGACTGGCTGGTTCCGTCGACATCGGTGACAAATTCTGGATCGATGTGGACACTCCGGAAAGCTTGGCCGAAGCACGCAAACGCGTCTTGGCAAGGATGCCGAAGGGGTCGATGGACGGACCCATCGCCCGCCGATTGAACAGACCGGTTTCGCGCAGGATCTCGGCCGTTTTATCTCATACCCCCGTCACCCCCAACCTGATTTCCGTGTTCAGCTTCTTGCTCGCCGTCGCCGGCGGGTTGGCGTTCGGTGTTGGTGGATATTTATGGCCCCTGATCGCGGGAGTGTTGGTACAAATGGCCTCGGTGATCGACGGAAGCGATGGTGAGATCGCTCGCCTGAAGTTTCGCGCCTCACCCTTTGGCGGGTGGTTCGACAGCATCCTCGATCGGTATGCGGATCTCGCCATCGTCGCCGGGATCACCTACGGGTTCTGGTCGGTGAGTCCAACCCCGGCAACGTGGATCGTCGGCTTGTTTGCGGCCGCAGGATTCACGATGTATAGCTACTCACGCAAGGAGTACCAGGTATCTCACGGCGAGCCATTGCCCGAGCGGTTCCCATTCATCCTGATTCCGGCCTCGCGTGACGTCCGGATATTCATCATTTTCCTCGGCGCATTGGCCGGGCTGGCCTTCCCGGCGATGCTTCTCGCGGGCAGCCTATCTCACCTTGCAGTCGCGACCCGATTGTTCGCGGGGCGACCAAGGAAGCAACGTCGCACGGGATCTGAGCCCGTGGTTACGGCGGTGGACCCAAGCGCGGAGATTTTCTCTGCCCCGGCGGAGCCCGAGCGAGCCCCAACCTTCGCCGAGTGACAGCGAGTCCGTCGATTCGGCGATAAGATTGGAACTAGCCTTCCTGCCGCATCTTCCCGACCGAGGCGAACTACCATCCTTGACGTCCGGCTGATCCGCGAGAACCCGGATACCGTCCGCGACTCTCTCCGGCGGCGCTCGGATTCGACATCCCTGGCACTCATCGATGATGTCCTCCGACTGGACGGTCACCGCCGTGATTCGCAGTCGAAAGCGGACGACCTCCGTGCCCAGTTGAACACCGCCTCGAAAACGTTTGGTTCGTTCAAGGGCCACGCCGCGCAAGGTGGCCTCGATCCGAGTGACGTTCTCGAAGACGCGGGAGCGATGGGACTCTTGACCGTCCGAGGGAACCACAACTCGGCTTCGCTCGCTCAGAGGACGACCGCCGAACTGCTCGAACTCCTCCAGAGCGCGCTGAGAGAGCTCTCGGACACGGCTGATGACGCCGTCGGCGAAGTGTCGGCGACGGACAGATCCCTGAACGAGAAGCTGATGGAGTTCCCGAACCTCCCGCTCCCTTCCGCGCCCGTCGGAGACTCCGAGTCCGACAACGTGGAAGTCCGGCAATGGGGTGAGATACCGTTATTCGACGGATTCGAGCCGAAACCCCATTGGGATCTCGCGCCCGATCTGGGAATCCTGGACTTCGATCGTGGGACCCGCATCAGTGGATCCCGTTTCTATGTACTTCGAGGACGCGGGGCGCGCCTCCAACGATCATTGATCTCGTGGATGCTCAGCGTGCACACCGCCGAGCATGGATATACCGAGCTATATCTACCAGCCCTGGTGACGGAGGAAACGCTTCGGGCCAGCGGCCAACTGCCAAAGTTCGCCGACAACTTGTATCGCGACACGGAGGACGACCTCTGGTTGGTCCCGACCGCCGAGGTCCCACTCACGAGCATGCACCGTGGCGAGATCTTGGAAGCCGCGCAGCTTCCCCTTCGGTATGCCGCCTACACCCCCTGCTTTCGACGGGAAAAGATGTCCGCCGGCCGCGACGTGCGTGGCATCAAGAGAGGTCACCAATTCGACAAGGTGGAGATGTACAAGTTCGTCGAACCCGAAACATCGATCGACGAACTCGAAACGATGACGGCCGATGCTGAGGATCTGCTCCAACGGCTCGGCTTGACCTACCGAGTCGTCGAACTCTGTACCGGCGATCTCGGGTCCGCGGCCGCGAAGACCTACGACATCGAAGTGTGGGCCCCCGGCTGCCAGGAGTGGCTCGAGGTCAGTTCCTGCTCCACCACCGAGGACTACCAGGCGCGACGAGCTGACATCCGTTACCGTCCCGAACCGGGTGCCAGACCGCAGTTCGTGCATACGCTCAACGGCTCTGGTCTCGCGCTCCCTCGCGTACTAATCGCGTTGCTTGAAACTTACCAGCAGCCCGATGGATCAGTGACGATCCCGGAAGCCTTGCACGCATTCACGGGGTTCGATCGCCTCGAGTAGACCATCCTGCCCGTTCGCGGCGAGCCTACCGGCTCCGTTGTCGCTCCATCAGCACCAACAGTCGTCCGTCCGCCAAGTTGATCTGCGCGTGAGGCCAAACCAGTTCATTGCTGAGTCCCCGCGTCGATCCCATGTGCAGAGGGACGCCGAGGAGTTCGTACTTCAGACCCCAGGTCGTGACCCCCGCCGCAGGCTCCGTCAGCGGCATCAGGGAAACGATATCGCCACGCGCACCGTGGAGTTCAACCAGTTCCCGGGCACGAAGAAGCCTCGCCTCCCGATACTCGTCCATAAGGGAGACCTGGGCCCCTTCCGTTTCCGGCAATCCCAGGAGGAGAATATTCGCGAATCCGTGATCCAGTCGGTCCTCACCGTCCAGCGCACCGAAGACGGTCACCTTCCCGGCACCCCGCGTCAGCGCCTCTC
>JASLZO010000104.1:0-262 GCA_030754805.1 Dehalococcoidia bacterium | reverse complement strand
GTAGCGTCTTTCCCCGTAGGGTGAGTCTCGATCGGCCAACCCCTGGTACGAGCGGTCCCGAGAGCATCCTCACCGACCGAGTCGAAGTCGCCCACGACGAGGTCAGGTTCAATCCCTAGTTCCAAGCAGTGCTCAAGCCCGCGGTCAGCCGCGATGACGAAATCTGCGGCTTGGAGCGCCGTCCGGACTCGGTCTCCGACCCGGAGATGTCCACCCGCGACGACTGCGGCATGGAGCGTCGATTTCCCTCTCCCTGACCGGT
>JASLZO010000103.1 GCA_030754805.1 Dehalococcoidia bacterium | reverse complement strand
CTGCGCCTAACGAATGTTGCCGACGAGGGAGACCCGAACGCGTTCGGCGCGCCACTCCCTGTGTGGGGACTCCGTAAAATCCTTGAGAACGTGAAGACCCACCCTGCCTGGACTAACCCGGTCCCCGCCGGCCGGGGAAGAGGGTTCGCTTGAGGTTTCAGGGGAGGGGCGACCCTTACATCGATCGCCCAGATCGCTGTCCACGCCGATGCCACCTTTGCCGTGCTAATCGGTTCCGTTGACCTGACTGGCGTCCGTACGTCGATGGCTCAGATCGCGGCCGATGTCCTCGGGGTCGCCATGGACAGCGTCAGAGTCGAACATGGGGACACGGAGTCCGTCGGCTACACCGACGGGTCTTACGGCAGCCGCACGCTGCTCGTGACCGGAACGGCGGTCATGAACGCGGCGAACGACGTGTTGAACCAGCTGAAAGAGCGCGCCGCGTTCCTGCTGGAAACTGACCCGGACGGCATCGATTACCGCGACCAGAACTTCTTCGCGAAGGATGATGCGTCCAAGGAGCTAAACTTGGCCCAAGTCTGCTCCCAGAGTGTCGGACCGATGAGCGGGTCGATCGTCGGCATCGGCACGAGCTCCGGCCTCCCCGAGGCGCCGACGTCCGCGGCCTCGATCGCAGAGGTCGAGGTGGACGAATCCACCGGTCGCGCCGCAGTGAAGAAGATGACCGTGTTCCAAGACCCCGGCAAGGCGATCAACCCGATGGCGGTCGAGGGCCAAGTCCAGGGCGGCGCCGGGCAGGGCATCGGCTGGGCGATGTCGGAGGAATATCAGTGGAAGGACGCGGTCATGCGAAATGCCACCCTCCTTGACTACCGGATTCCGACGGCACTGGACCTGCCGATGATTGACGTGGTCCTAGTCGAAACGCCCAACCCATCGGGCCCGTTCGGCGCCCGCGGCGTTGGCGAAGCGTGCATCATCACGCCGATCTCCAGCGTCGCCAATGCCGTCCACTCGGCCACGGGGGCGCGTCTCTTCCACTCTCCGTTCACTCCCGAGCGGATCCGGGAAGCGACGCGGGCGAGAGTTGGCGGCGGCCCATAAGGCTCGCCATGACCACGGTGCCAGTCGTGCGGCCAAAGGATGCCGGGCCGACCCATCGGTCGGCCCCAATCGGTGGAACCACGGGGCGAAGCCTTGGGAACCGGCGGTTACCCTGATCGTGCAAAGGTGGAGGCCTTGAACGTGAGGCCCGCTTCGACCCACGGGCACTTGCATCGCGCGACACGGCCGGGGTCTGGCTCGGACACCGCTTCTGTCCAGGTACTCGTGAGCCTAGCCGCGGCGATGGCGGCAGCTTTGCACATCGGTCGCGACGTGCCACCAAGCGGATCGATCTCCCAATTGTGGCCCACTTGGAGCCCAAGCGGACATTCACCCTTTGAGCCGGCGACACTCACCCCGTATGGCTCCAACGGTCGAGGGAGCTGGTCAACGTCGTTCCGCGGGCCTGTGTCCGAAGGGGCCTTGGGTAGTCTGGTCACGGTCGTCGCAACCGCGGCCGAGCCAGCCGCCGCGGCGATCGCCGCGAGCCCCGTTGCCAACGGGAACGCGGGAATCGCAAACTCCAGCGTTGCCACAAGCGCAACCACTCCGACCAGACTGCTCATCGGCAAAGTCCAAGAAGGAATCCGCGCCAGGGCACTCGCCTGTTTCTTGACCATGTTCGACCCCCGATCAACAAATGCCGTCTAGTCGATATGTAGCGTCTCGGTCACAATACGGCGTATGTCGCCCTCCGCAAGACTCCCTAACCGCCCATGCTCCGAGGGCTTCCCGTCGACGCAGAGAGCGGTGGGGTTTTGGGAGAGCGGGGCGGCAGAACAGAAAACACTTAACTCTTTGAGGCGACCAGAGCTACTTGACTTCCTGTTCCTTAGTCGCGGTCTCCCGGACTCCTGATCGAGCGTCCATGCCTCTCTTGGATGCACTTTCAGTAGTGCTCAGAAAAGAGATCTTTGTGGATTACGGAAGGATCAGCCCAACGCTTGGTCGCGCGTCCGGACTGCGTGAACATGGATCCTCCTTGACCCACGTTTGATCCGAATCCGCCGCGATTGACCCGTCTCTGGCCCAGCCCTAAGGTGTCGCTGCCGATTGGCGACACGAAATCATTGGCACCATCGAGGGGGTGAGTCATGCCCGGTCTCAGAACACCGCTCTGCGATCTCTTGGGAATTGAATACCCGATCGTCCTAGCTGGTATGAACAACGGGTCTGGAGGGCAGTCCAAGGCGGCCACGCCAACAGAACTGGTCGCCGCCGTCTCGAACGCTGGCGGTCTCGGAGTCTTGGGGTACGGATTCAACAATGCCCAGGAGTTCGACGAAGGTATCCGGAGGGTCCGCTCATTGACGGATCGCCCGTTCGGCGTGGACTTCATGGTGCCGGCGAAGTTCGCTGAGGTCGGCGCCAAAACCAACAACGAACTCCGGAAGGACATTGAGCGCGACTACCCCGCGCACATCTCCTTCGTGCGCGACCTGATTCATGAGTTCAACCTGCCAGAGGTCGAGATCCCGGACGAACGGCCGTCCAACTCTGAGCCTTCGACTCGCGAAAAAGTCGAGGTGATGCTTGACAACAAGGTCCCCGTCTTCGCCTGCGCGACCGGAGAGCCACCTCAGTACATCGTCGAACCGGCCCATGCCCAGGGCATGCAGATCATCGGTATGACCGGTGCCGTGCGACACGCCGCGAGGCAGATGGCGGCCGGCTCCGACATCATCACCGCGCAGGGGACCGAAGCTGGCGGCCACACGGGGAACATTACCTCGTTCGTGCTCATCCCGCAGATCGTGGACTACGTGAAACCCAGGCCTGTGCTAGCCGCGGGCGGGATCGGTTCGGGACGCCACGTCGCCGCAGCGATGGCGCTCGGCGCCCAGGGGGTCTGGGTCGGCACCGCCTTCTTAGCGTCCGAGGAAACGAACATCGAACAGACCCACCAAGAGACCATCCTCGCCGGTCGGTCAGAGCAGTTCACAACCAGCAAGTTCCGTGACGGGATGACGGTGCGGGCGTTCGATGACGAGATCAAACGGGCGTGGGACAACTCGGGCCTTCAGCCGTTACCCATGCCCCTAATGAGCATCGTGAACGAACCGCTCTCCGTTGCCGCGCGGCAGACCGGGAGGTTCGATCTGATCTCCAACTCCGCGGGTCAGGTCGCCGGTATGGTCACCGAACGACGCCCCGCGAAGGACATCCTGATGAGCCTGGTCGAAGAGGCCGAGGAGACTATCGAGCAACTCCATACTAATGTTGGAGCCGTGACGACCTGATCTCAACTCAGCAGGAACGAGAGGGGTCGATCCGAACTGGCACTCTTTCTTCGGACTGTTCCATTAGTCGTTCGAGGTCTAGCTCGCCGAGACGGATATGCTCTGCAAGCAGAGGGTCAGGGGTCCAATCGGCGTCTTGTTTGACAGCAACGCCGACGGACGACGGCAACAGGCGACGAACAACCACAGACGATGGACGTGGAGCCCACCGTGTCCACGGACTTCGGCGGATGGTGACGGACGGTGCGCCTAGGACTTCTAATCAGCCGGTCGTTGGAGGCAAACCAGAGCGCATAACTGGACGCCCTTCGCTCGGGGTTTCGTACCCGACGCCACACCGCTTAGGTGTCCATAGGTGTGAAGCAGAGCCCGCGCGAACCCAGCTAGACCCGGAACTCCAGCTCCACCCGCCCATCGTTCCACACATGCGCAGCCTTCAAGATCGTCTGCAACCACGCCTTCCGTCGTCCGATATCGAGGGTCTCAACGTCTTCCAAGAAGGATCCGATGACCTCCGGGATTCGGGACGCCGCCTCAGCCTGCTCGTTCGCTCGTTCGACGTCCTGACGGAGTTCGGCTTCACGAGGACGCAACCGGTCGGTGTCCTCGCGTCTCTTCACGCTGACACGGACGTATTCATCTTCGGTCAACACCCCCCGGTCCAAGCGGTCCAGGTCGCGCAGGACAGCGTCATCGAGCTGTCCCAACTGTTTCCGCAGTTTCTCTAGTTCCTTCACCTTCCGACGAACCGCTGACTCCTTCAACGCATCGAGTTTTTCCCGTACGAGCTTGGGGTCGGAGAACTGGCCCAGGTACTCCATGACCGCACGCTCGAGCTTCGCTACCGAGTGTCCGTTGTAGAACTCACACTGACCGCGGGAGTGCATCGCGTGCGTGCAGTAGTAGTTCCGGTATCGCTCACCCGGGGCGGCCTTCTTCGCCTTCCGCAACGCACCGGCCTTGCCGACCATCGGCCCTCCACAATGCCCGCAACGCGCGATGCCGCTGAGGAGATACACGCTCGCGTGGGTTCGGCCACGGGAATTTTCTGCCCGGATTCGTCGCCGTTGCTCCAGCCTCTCCCACTCTTCCGCCGTGATGATCGCTGGAAAGAATCCTTTGTTGGTGATGATCTCCGCTTCGGGGTTGCCCTTTCGGGGTCGTCGACCGTACACCAGGTCGCCTTTGATGGCGGGGTTGGTAAGGATGCGCTCGATGGTGAAGGAACTGAACGGCCGATCGGTACTGGCCCGTATGCCTTGGGCCGTCATGGCATCGGCGATCCGTTTGTAGCCATAGTTCTGCTCGACCGCTAACAGGTACATGGAACGGATCGCATCGGCCTGTTCCGGATGCAGTTCCCACGTGACCTTGACCTTGTCGCTCTCCCCTTCCAGGGCCCTGACCCGCCGAAGGCCGTAGGGTGCCCGCGCCGCGTGAACCCCTTTCGCCACTGCTCTTGCCATGGTTGCCCTCACCCGTTGGGAATTCCGCTTGGATTCAGCGCCGGCCATCGCGGCCGTGACGAAGAGGATCAGCTCGTCATCGATGTTCTGGTCGGTCGCGACGAGAGAAACACCGGCCCCACGGAGTTCCGAGACGCGGCTGACGATCTCATAGGGGTTCCGGCCAAACCGATCCAAGAACTGGACCACCACGACGTCCGTACCGC
>JASLZO010000102.1 GCA_030754805.1 Dehalococcoidia bacterium | reverse complement strand
TTCCTCTCTCGTTGTTCCGCAATGTCTCGCATGAGCGCCGCCGCGTCATTTGTGACCTTGTTTTGAAGCGTCTCCGGAAGTTCCTCTCCCCCGCCGCCGCCGACCGGGCTCGCCGCGCCAATGTTCGTTCCAGGCACCATTGCCGCCACGTTGGTCGCCGCGACGATGAAAGTCCCGGCAGATCCTGCTCGGGAGCCCTCTGGGGCGACCAGCGCCGCGGTCGGCACGCCAGGAGACCGACGATGGTACGCGTGGGGTCCAACAGCCCCCCTGGCGTATCGACGCGAAGGACCAGCAACGCTGCTTCGTCTGCTTCGGTTTTCTCCAGCGCCCGGTTCAGGAAATCGGACGTGACGTTGGTGATGGGCCCTGTGATGTCGATCGTCAGGACGTGGTCACCGACCTGAGCGTTGGCCCGACTCGCAAGGCCGATGACGCCCAGGAGCATCAGAACCGCACCAGTTATACCGACGGCTCTGCGAATCGTAGGGAGGAAGATCATCGGGTGCTAAGGCTTGGTCTGCCTTGGGTCCGGCCGAACTTGCTTCGGAGTGCGTTCACGCTAGGCATGAGGCACTGCACTGTCAAACATGAGAGCCTGAGATTTCCTATCTGAATGGTATTCTGGCTTCATAGGGGGTACTCGCTCTTCCCCAGCCAGTCCCTCCCGGTCTCCTAATGATCACTCGCACTTATCTCGACCGCATCCTGCCCCGCACGACTGAGGACCTCGCCGTGCGGCGCGCCGACGTTCCGGACGCGGAGATTCGCTCCCGGGCTCTGGATTCACCAGAGCCTACCGACTTCGGCGTCGCACTCGGAGACAACCGCCTCCACCTCATCGCTGAAGTTAAGCGTGCATCTCCATCCAAAGGAGACCTCGCCCCCAATCTCAATCCCCTCACCCTTGCGCGCACGTATGCGGACAACGGCGCCAGCGCGATTTCCGTCCTCACCGACACGCCTTTCTTCAAAGGGTCCTTAGAGGATCTTCGGACGGTGAAAGATGAGGTCGTCGCGGACGGCATCCCCGTCCTCAGAAAGGACTTCATCGTCGACCCGTACCAAGTGTACGAAGCGCGACTTTGGGGCGCGGACGCATTTCTCCTCATCGCGGCCTGCCTCACGGACGAGCAACTCGCGGAACTACACGGCCTCGGGCGCGAACTCAGAATGGCCGCGCTCGTCGAGGTCCACGACGAAGAAGAGTTGTTCCGCGTCGAAGAAATCAAGCCAAACCTCGTCGGCATCAATAACCGCGACCTTCGCACTTTCGAGACCGATCCAGCAACGACCCACGGCCTCGCGCCTAGGGTGCCGTTTCTCTCCAAGGTGGTGTCCGAAAGCGGGATCCACACACGAGAGGACGCGCGCCTCATGCGCGCCGCCGGTGCGGACGCGGTCCTCGTGGGCGAGGCTCTGATTGTCGCCGACGACACCGCCGCCGCCGTCCGAGAACTCTCTTCGGTCGGAGACCCGAGTCTCAGCACGATCGTCATGGAGTACGGGCCACCGGATCCGGAGTTTCGGCCGGGATGAGGGTCATCGTAAAGGTCTGCGGTAACCGGAAAGCAGCAGACCTGATTGCCGCAACGGAGGCCGGTGCGGATCTCCTCGGCATAATCTTCGCCGACGCCTGGCGCAGGGTGCCGGTCACAACGGCGCGCGACATGGTCAGTGAACTCCGCGACAAGGCCGACAACCCACCCCCAGTCATAGGCGTGTTCGTCGACCAACCGGCCGAGGAAGTGAACCGCACGGGGGACGTCGTCGGCCTCGACATGGTTCAACTCCACGGCAACGAGGACGAGACGTACTGGGGCCAAATCGAACGCCCGATCGTCGTCGCGAAACGCCTCGATCAAGAATCATCGCCTTCGGAGGCCGCACGGGTTCTCAGCCCCATCGCCGAGTACGTCGACTCGAGAGATTCTCTGGCGCTGATCGAACCCCTCGTCGAGGGCCAGCCTGGCGGCGCCGGAGTCAGCCTCGACACCGAGCTCGCCGCCGCCCTGGCCAGACGTTTCCCATTCCTTCTCGCGGGTGGTCTCGATCCGAGCAATGTTGCCAGGATTATCGGCGCCGTCAGGCCATGGGGGGTCGATGTCTCCAGCGGGGTCGAGACGGAACGAGCCAAGGACTATTCGAAAGTCGGCCGCTTCGTCAATGCAGCGAAACGCGCGGCCGTTTCGGTCGTTCTGTGACTACCGGATTCGGCGACGTTATCCACCTCGAGTCGCTCACCAAGTTCTACGGCGAGACCCGGGCCCTTCACGATATCGACCTCACGGTTCGGGTCGGAGAGGTGTTCGGGTACCTCGGCCCCAACGGTGCCGGAAAGACGACCACGATCCGGACGCTCTTCGACTTCATCCGTCCTACCAGCGGGAAGGCAACAGTACTCGGCCTCGACTCGCAGGCCGACGCCAGGGAGATCCGCCGACGCGTCGACTACCTGCCGGGTGACATCGCCCTCTACGACCGGATGACGGGTCGCGAGTTGTTGAAGTTTCTCGCCAACCTGCGCGGAGGCGTCGACTGGAATTACGTGGAACAGCTAGCCGAACGGTTCCAGAGCGATCTGAACCCCCGCATCCGCACGCTGTCTCGGGGTAACAAGCAGAAGATCGGTCTGATCCAAGCATTCATGAAGCGGCCCGAACTCATCATTATGGACGAGCCAACCGCGGGCCTCGACCCACTCATGCAACAGGAGTTCTACGCACTCGTCGAAGAGGTCAAGGCAGAGGGCCGCACCATCTTCATCTCCTCGCATATCGTCCCCGAGGTGGAGCGCATCTGTGATCGCGTGGGCATCATCCGCGAAGGCGAACTCGCCACGGTCGAGGACGTCCATGTCCTGAAGGACCGAGCCCTCCATCAGCTCGAATTTCGTTTCGCTCAATCGGTTCCCCCAGAAGTCTTTGCAAACCTGCCCGGCGTCCGGGACGTCGTCGTCGAGGGCACGACCCTGAACGGCACGGTCGTCGGGTCCCCGGATGCGATGGTTAAAGCCGCCGCGAACTACGAGGTCGTTGGCCTCACCAGTCGCGAAACCAGTCTGGAAGACGTGTTCCTCGCGTTCTACGACGGCGACTCCCCCAATGCTGCGTAACGTTTTTTTCAAATCGCTCCAGGAGCAGCAGCGCTCGTTGTTCTGGTGGGTCATCGGCCTTAGCGCCCTCAACATCGTGACAATCCTCTTCTACCCGAGTTTCGCGAACCGTCCGGAACTCAACGAAATCTTCGAAGACCTCGGCCCCCTCGCGGAAGCATTCATGGGCCCGATCGAGGACTTCACCTCCCCGGAAGGCTTCATCGATTCCCAGCTCTTCTCGTTCATGATTCCGCTCCTATTCGTCGCATTCGGAATCTTCTCCGGAAGCGGGTCCATCGCTGGCGAAGAAGAACGTGGGACGCTAGACCTACTACTGTCGAATCCTCTCCACCGACGGCAGGTCATCCTCGAGAAGTTCGGCGCCAATCTCATTGCAATGGCCCTCCTTGGCGTCGGAACGTGGATCGGCCTCGTCGCGGGCGCCGTGATGGTCTCTATGGACATCAGTTGGCTTCGCCTCGCGGAGGCAACCGTCAGTTCGGCGCTTCTTGGGACCTCCTTCGGCGCGTTGGCCTTTGCCCTCGGAAGCGCCCGGGGTAAGCGTGGAACCGCGGCGGGCGTGTCTGCAGCAATCGGCGTCGCTGCCTTTCTGCTAAACACCCTCGTCCCACTGGTGGAACTTCTCGAACCGCTCACCCGGATCTCCCCGTTCCACTACTACAATTCCGCCATGCCTCTCTTCAATGGGCTGGACCCGCTCCACGCCTTCGCCCTCGTAGCGACGACGGCCGTGTTGTTCATCGTCGCGTTGGTCACGTTCGAGCGGCGGGACCTCGGGATTGGCTAGCAGGATGACGGACACCAGTGCTCCAGACTCGGTCGGCCGCTTCGGACCCTTTGGCGGACGGTACGTCCCGGAGACTCTCATGGCTGCGATCGGGGAACTCGACCACGCGTACGAACGATCCCGAAAGGACCCATCATTTCAACGCGAGTTGGACGACCTCCTGACCAACTATGCAGGTCGACCGACTCCCCTCACTCTCGCAAAGAACCTGACACGGACCGCCGGTGGGGCGAAGATCTATCTGAAGCGCGAGGATCTCGCGCACACGGGCGCGCATAAAATCAACAACACCCTTGGCCAGGTGCTTCTCGCGAAACGCATGGGGAAGACCAGGATCATCGCCGAGACCGGCGCCGGGCAGCACGGGGTGGCCACCGCGACAGTTTGTGCGCTGCTCGGACTCGAGTGCCACGTCTACATGGGCGTGGAGGACATGCGGCGGCAGGCGCCGAACGTTTTCCGAATGCGGCTCTTGGGGACTGAGGTCGTCCCGGTCACGAGCGGGTCCCAGACACTCAAGGACGCCGTCAATGAGGCCATGCGCGACTGGGTCACCAATGTCGACACGACCTACTACATGATTGGCAGCGTCGTCGGACCGCACCCCTACCCCGTCCTAGTTCGCGATTTTCAGACGGTCATCGGCGCCGAGACGCGCGAGCAGATTCTTGCGATAGAGAATCGTCTGCCTGATTACGCGGTCGCCTGCGTCGGCGGCGGCAGCAATGCCATAGGCATGTTCTATCCGTTCCGCGACGACCCGACGGTACGCTTGGTCGGGGTCGAAGCCGCAGGCGCTGGCATTGAGACGGGCGAGCACGCGGCCACGTTGGTCGGCGGCTCCCCCGGTGTACTCCACGGGTCTTTTTCTTATCTGCTGCAGGACGACTGGGGCCAGGTGATCGAGACGCACAGCATCTCCGCTGGTCTCGACTACCCCGGTGTCGGGCCTGAGCACGCCGCTCTCAAGGAATCCGGACGAGCCGAATACACCGCGGTCACGGACGATGATGCCCTCGAAGGGTTCAAGCTCCTCTCAGAGAGTGAAGGCATCATTCCGGCACTCGAGTCCGCGCACGCCGTCATCC
>JASLZO010000101.1 GCA_030754805.1 Dehalococcoidia bacterium | reverse complement strand
GCTCGGAACAGCCGGCGACAACTGGGACCGGCTATGGATCCGGATCCAGGAGATGAAGGAGTCGGCTCGGATCGTGCGACAGGCGGTCGAGCAACTCCCTGCCGGCGAGGTTCGGACGCCTGCGCCGGTCTTCATCAAGCCACCGCCTGGAGAGGTCTATCGATCCGTTGAGGCGCCGAAGGGCGAACTCGGTTTCTACCTGGTTAGCGACGGCACCATCGCTCCCTGGCGGTGCGGGATCCGATCGCCATCGTTCATCAACCTGACCGTATTACGCGAGTTGTGCATCGGTTGGAAGCTCGCCGACCTGATCGTCAACTTCGGGACGCTGGATATCAATGTTGGTGAAGTGGATCGATAGCGAGATGCGCAGATGATCGCCGATAAGGCCCGCGAACTATTCGAGAGCTTCTTCGCCAAAGAGATAGTCGACGTCTCGATGACGTTGCTTGCACTCTTCGTTCTGATTAACGTGCTACTCGTCTCGGCCACGATGCTCACCTACGTGGAGCGACGTGTGGTCGCGAGGATGCAGAACCGGATCGGACCGAACAGGGTCGGCCCTTTCGGCACGCTTCAGGGGTTCGCGGATCTGATCAAGCTGATCACGAAGGAGGACCTTCGCCCCTCGGCGGCAGATAGGGTTGCGTTCACGCTCGCGCCGATCATCGGGTTCGTCCCCGGGCTGATGATCTTCGCGGTCATTCCGTTCCACCAGGGCTGGGTGATCGCGGACCTCGACGCCGGGCTCGTGTACGTGATGGGCATCACGTCTCTCGGCACATTCTCCGTTTTTGCGGCTGGATGGGGGTCGAACAGCAAGTATTCGCTTTTTGGTGCGGTGCGAGGTGTTGCGCAGATCGTCAGTTACGAAGTCCCGTTGATACTGGCCGCGACGAGTGTCGTTCTGGTCGCCGGATCACTGAACCTGGAGCGAATCGTAGAGGCCCAGGGAATCCCGTTCATCGTCGTCCAGCCGCTCGCGTTCCTGATCATGCTGATCGCGGTGACGGCGGAATTGAACCGCACGCCGTTCGACCTGCTGGAGGCGGAGTCGGAGATCGTCGCGGGGTTCCACACGGAGTACTCGGGCTCGAAGTTCGCGCTGATTTATGGCAGCGAGTATGTCGCAGCCCTTGGTTGGTCGGCGGTGATGGTGACGCTGTTCCTGGGCGGTTGGAAACCCGACGCCGGCGGTTTCCTGTGGTTCTCGCTCAAGACGTTCGGGTTCGTCTTGATCTTCTTCTGGTTCAGGGCCACGTGGCCCAGGGTTCGGATCGATCAGATCCTCGGCTTCGCGTGGAAAGTCCTGTTTCCCCTGGCGACGGCCAACATTCTCGTGACGGCAGGTGAGTTGCTGATCATCCAATCGGTGTTCGGGCTCGACCCTGGCGAGGCGGTCCCCGCTACGGGCCTTGCGGGGATGGCCGTGGTCAATCTGGCGATCACGGGCGTGGTTCTGGCGGTGTTGCCACGTTTGATCGGAACGCGGGACGACGAAGGCCCCGCGAACGTCGGGCTGGCTGCTGCAGTCAGAGTGAAAGGATAGGTCGAATGGCGTTTTTCGGAGCCGGCGCCCTGAAAGGGCTCATGGTTACCCTCGGGTACTTGCGCAGGAAGCCGTATACCGTCCAGTACCCGGAGGAGAAACTCCAGATCTCCCCGCGCTTCCGCGGGAACACGTTCGTTTGGTACGAAGACCGATGCACCGGTTGCGCAACATGCGCGAAGGGATGCCCTCTAGGAATCATCAAGATCGTGACGCATCCGAAGCCTAATCCGCAGGTCGGCAGTGACTACCAGGTCGACGTCTTCGACATCGATACCGGCCGCTGCATGTTCTGCGCGCTGTGTGTCGAGGTTTGCCCGTACGACGCGTTGCACATGGGGGCGGATTTTGAGCGAGCGGTACCTGCACGCCAGGACCTCGTGATCACGGTCGACCAATTGCGCGAGATGCCAAAGAAACCGACGACGCAATTCCGTCCCCAACTCGAGGCAATCGACTACAAGGGCGAGGAAGAACTCGAAGAGCATGAGGCGGGTCGGTGGTCGCTGTAGCCGCGTTCTGGATACTGGCGGCATCCGCCGTCGCTGGCGCGTTAGGCGTGGTCGTGGCGCGAAACGTCTTTTACGCGGCGATCGGATTGGTCGTGAGCTTGATCGCGGTGGCGGGACTCTACGTGACGCTGGACGCGGACTTCCTGGCCGTCGCCCAGTTCATGATCTACGTCGGCGGAATCGCGATTCTGATCGTCTTCGCCGTGATGATGACTGCCCAACTACGACGCGGTAGCCAGACGAACCGACTCTGGCCTGGCGGGCTGGCGATCGCCGGGCTCCTCTATCTTTCGCTCGTTTCCGGAATCATGCAGACCGATTGGGAGACCTCCAGCGGCGCCATTCCCACCTCACCGATGGTGGCCTCGGCGGCTGATGAAGGGGTGCGGCTCCCGGACGTGCTGTTCTCCACGTATCTGCTGCCGTTCGAACTGGCCGGAGTTGTCCTCCTGGTCGCGACGATCGGTGCGCTGGTGATCGCCAGAGATGACTCGGCGCCGAGCTTATGAGCATCGATCTCGAGCACTACCTCGTCCTCTCGGCGACGCTGTTCGCGATCGGCCTGTTCGGGACCATGGCGAAGAGGAATTTCGTCGTGATCTTGATGTCGATCGAGTTGATGCTGAACGGCGTGAACGTGGCGATGGTTGCGTTCTCTCGGTATGTTGTGCCCGGCGAGTTCACGGGCCACGTCTTCGCGATCTTTATCATCACGGTTGCGGCCGCGGAAGTTGCTATCGGCCTCGGAATCCTCCTCGGGCTATTCAATCGACGGGGAATCGTGGACGCATCTGAAATGGACCTTCTCAAGTGGTGAACCATATGGAAGAACTGGTTCGAACGGCTTCACTGAAACTGGCCTCGGCCAGCGACCCTTCCAAGGTCGAGAAACCCTTGACTCCGAAGCCCTCAATGCCGCTAAAGCCCTGGCGCCTCCCTCGCTGTTAGGTAGGGATCCATGTGGGTTGAATTCAAACGGGTCCAGGGGCGCATGGCGGCGGAGATGTGGAAGGCGCTCTACGAGGGTGAAGGCCTGCCGACGCGTCTGATGCCGGAACGGATCGAACTTTGGGACGACGAGTTCGCCGAGTTCAAGATCTGCGTGCCCCGTGCCAGAGAGCACGTCGCCGAAGAGATCGAGAGGAAGGTTTAGCGCTCGATGCCGGAATGGGCAGTCTGGGCCATCATCCTGCTTCCGCTAACGGCGGCGGGAATCAACGGCCTTTTCATTCGGCCCGTGGTCGGCCCGACGACGCGTGCCGCCGCCACCACGACCATCCTGGCGATCGGATCGGCACTCGCCCTCTCGATCTGGGTCCTCTTTGAGGTCATCGCGGACCACTCGATCCAACTCCCAACGCATGAAGTCATGGCGGTCGGGAACATCTCCCTCAGGATTGGGTTGCTCGTCGATGGCCTCACGGCCGTGATGCTCATCGTGGTTACGAGCGTGAGCCTGTTAGTTCAGGTCTACTCCCACGGTTATATGCAGCATGACGGTGGGTACGCGCGGTACTACACGTATATGCCGCTGTTCACGGCGGCGATGCTGACGATCGTACTGGCGAACAATCTGATTTTGCTCTATGCGGGATGGGAGTTGGTGGGCCTGTCTTCCTACCTGTTGATCGGGTTCTGGTACCAGCGCCCGGCTGCCGCGGCGGCCGCGAAGAAGGCGTTCATTGTCACCAGGTTCGGTGATTTCTTTTTCCTCCTATCGATCCTCGGAATCTTCCTCCTGTGGCCAGAGGGCGAACCGGTCACGTTCCTGATCGACGACCCGAGCGCACCGACCGACATCATCCGGGCAGCGGGGACCGCGATCGCAGGAACGTCGCTGACGCTGATCGCGCTCGGGATATTCGCCGGCGCCGCGGGAAAGAGCGCGCAGTTTCCGTTGCATGTGTGGTTGCCGGACGCGATGGAGGGCCCGACGCCCGTGAGCGCATTGATCCACGCGGCCACGATGGTCGCGGCAGGCGTTTTCCTGGTCGCGCGCTTCCTGCCTTTGTTCCAGGCCGACGGGGGAGAAACGGCTCGCACCGTGGTCGCACTGATCGGCGTCTTCACCGCGGTCTTCGCGGCGAGCATGGGGCTCGTGATGAATGACATCAAGCGAGTGCTGGCTTACTCAACGGTGAGCCAACTCGGGTACATGATGATGGCGCTTGGCCTCGGGGCGATCGGTCCGGCGATGTTTCACCTGTTCACTCACGCCTTCTTCAAGGCGCTTCTCTTCCTGGGCGCGGGTTCAGTGAACCACGCCACCGACACGTTCGACATGCGGGAGATGGGGGGTCTTCGTCGAAGGATGCCCTGGACGTACGTGACCTTCCTCGTCGGAGGGTTGAGCCTGGCGGGGCTGCCCCCGCTCTCCGGGTTCTGGAGCAAGGACGCGATCCTGGGATTCGCGTGGGCTCACGACGGCGCGCTCTCCCAGGTTGTGTTCTGGGGAGGAGCTTTCGCCGCATTCCTCACCGCCACCTATTTCATGCGCGCCCTCTATATGACCTTTCATGGAACGTATCGGGGCGGGGCTGGGACGAGTTCAGGCTCCGGCACCGGGGAGGCTGGAAGTTCTCGTGGGCTGCACGAATCCCCGGCGGTCATGGTGGTGCCGCTGCTCGTCCTGGCAGTACTTGCCGTTGGCTCCTGGATAGCAGACGCACCAGGCGTTCACCTGATCACCGACCTGCTCGAGCCGCTCGGCGCGGCGCCTGAGGAGATCCTGCTCGCTCCGGTCACGATATCGATAGCCGCGGCCCTGGGAGGGATCGGAGTTGCGACGTTGATCTATCGGTCTGGGGCCACGAGCGCGCCGGTTTTCAACGGGCGGCTCGCTCCCTTGGTGCGACTCCTGACCAACAAGTACTACATCGATGAGTTGTACGAAAACTTGATTATCCGACGAGCGATGTTCCAAGGAGTCTGGCGCGCACTGGCGT
>JASLZO010000100.1 GCA_030754805.1 Dehalococcoidia bacterium | reverse complement strand
GTAGTTCAGTTTCAAAGTTCCAATCGTCTATCTGGTACCTCGAAACGGTACGCGACTTGGGCGATAAACAACCAGTAGCTCAGAAGTCGCCGACCGTCCAGCCCCAGGCTGAGCGACCGCCGAAGGATCTATTTCGCGCCCGTACGGAAGCCGCCTGCTCGGAAGGTTTATGACTCTCTTCCAGTGAGAATCGTGAGGCTTGTACAGCTCTCACGAAAGCCTCATGGGCGCACTCAAGGAGACTTGCGACGGATTGAAGAAGGCTGGCGGCGGAACGAGGTGACTGAGTACGCAGACTTCGAGTTGTTCTTGAACGAACACATCCCGCATTACACTTCCCTCACGCAAGTGGCGAAAGCCAAAAAGAAGGAGTCAGCGATGGCTGCAGAAACGTCGGGACGTCGAGTTGTCGGTTATCCAGACGAACCGGTCCAGGAGCGAAAGGAAATCTCGCTGAGGACCTATGAGTACAAGGTCCCGTTCAACTATTTGAACATCGACGTGGATCGGGTGTGGACGGGCGGCGAAAAACACGGCATGGAACTCTACGCCATAAAGACCACGGACGGCACCGGCTCGGGGACGCAAGGTCCTGCGGACGCGATTGTGATAACCGAGGAAGACCCGATCGTCCAGGTCGCGGTCGTGGGCAGCGCCTGTACGCCCCCGGGTTCGATCATGATCGAAGCGACGACGATAGACGGAGAAGCGCACCCCGGGGAGAACAAAGACGCCCTGCCCGTGCGATTTCGCATCGACAACCTGTGGGGAATGCACCTTCGCGCCGATCTGGTTAATCAGGGCGGCACCTTCGAAGCTCTTCCAATCTCTGGTATGAGCTGCGCCATTTTCGAGATTCCGCCGTCCAAGTCCGTTCGCGTCATGAGCGCCGGAGCAATACCTGCCTGGTCCAACGACAACTATCCGGACGACGCGCACTATTCCGTTCGATTCATCAGGACGACCGTAGCCGTCGGCTCCTACTAGACAACCGTTCGGAAGCGGCTACTCCAGCGGCGGCGCCGCCACCGCGAACCTTCAGGATGTCGGCGGGATGGATTCCCATCCGACGCCGACGCGTTCGTTACAGTCCGGGATACCTGCCGGGCTTGATCTCTTGGGCCACCGCGAGGATGTGCTGCCCCGGCACGACTTCGGCGGTTACGCTCTGGACCAGCACGAATCCGTCAACGCCGGCCCGTACCGGCCATGGATCTTCGTCAATCCGGTGGTAGTCGTGCAGCAGCGCCGCGTAGAAGCACTGGAGCCGCGAGACAACGCGGACGAAACCTCAGACGACGATTGATGGCGATCAGTTCCCCGCAACTTGGCGCTACCCCGGATATCTCAAGCCGGATGAACTTCGGGCAGCCGCACCACCACTTCCACGCGAACGCCGCTTCTGGTGGCCCTTGTGGATGGTTTGGCAACGCGAACAACTGTTCTCCCAAGCCCTCCATGGTGCCGGTGGCCATATGCGCTAGCCTGTCGCGTCCAACGTCTTGGCGCTGACCTGGATGTCCCGGCCGATAGGAACGTTCACCGTCTCCATGAGCGGGTGGTCCTCTAGAGCCATTACAAGGGGCGCGGTGCCGGGCTCTCCGGCGGTCACGTTGTCGGTCACCAGGAGTCCGCCCGGACGGAGCAAGGGCACGATAATTCCCAGGCACTCGACGTAGGTGTCGTCCCAAGAGTCCAGCAGGACGAAGTCCAGGGGGCCATGCACAGCGCGGAGGGTCTTTCGTGCATCTCCCAGCACGATTTCGACCAGGTCCGACAGCCCGGCTTCCTCAAGGTTCTGGCGGGCGATCTCGACGTTAGTCGCGCTGACCTCCAGCGAGGTGAGCCGCCCACCGGTAAGCCGGGCAGCATGGGCCAGCCACAGGCTGGAATAGCCGTGGGAGCCACCGACCTCAACAAGCCTCCTACAACCGGCGGCCTGGACCAAGATATGGACCAGGCGTGAGCTGTCGGGGTGGAGCGTGTACATGCGCTCCTCGTGGGGAACCGCACCAGGCCCCCCGACCGCAGCGCGCTCCTCAGCATCCTCCGCTTCGAGGCGCCTCATGACACGCAGGATTCGTTGGTCCATTGCCTTCCTCCATGCTCGCTAGCCAGAAGCCATTGCGGCCGTGTGCCGCAGAATATGGACTTCGGATGGTTGAAGTCCAGTATTGACCTAGTGCCGCTTGATTCGACTGTGGAAGGTCGCGCTCGTCACCCCTTGCCCACTGGCTCAGACTTATCACAATAACTGTCCCGGACCCAGCATGGACAGGTCCCGTCCGAACTCGGCCAGGTCGTATGACAGCAGAACTGACAGCAATCGCAGCGGACGAATCTGGACACGGCAAGTGAATCGTCAGGTTGGGACGCCAACGTCCGATCTCGAGAACTGAAATCCGACATTCATGCCGCTGACGTGCGGCGCTCGTCGCGTGATTGGTTGGCCGGGGTCGATCGGCCGATACCGATCCTAGCTCGGGAAGCTAGTACCCGTACCGGTCATCGGATTGTGGAGACGTAGCGGGCTCGGCCGGAAAAGTGAACTCGGCGGTCTCCGTGGCGCTGGGCCCGAGTGTGACGTCAACAAGGATTTCCCCCTTGGATGACGCCACTGCGATCGTAAACGTGTGAGAGAAAGGAGACCTGTTACTAAGCACGAATCGAACGGTCTCCCCAGGGTCCACGTCAATGTCACTGGGATTGAACGCGAGCTGCTCCGTCGTATCGACGCGAATTTCTCTGACTCCATCTCTCGCCGAATCAGATTCACTTTCCACCGGCTCGGCGGTCAACGTGATCGTGGCAACCGGGATGGGAGTTGACTCCGGCACGTCGGTTGCCGTCGCTGCCGCAGCCAGCCGTCGCGAGGGTGTCGGGGCCGGCTCGACCGTTGGCTCCGCGGTGAGAGCCAGCGTAGGGGTGCGCTCGGTTGCAGATACCACCGCGGTTGTCGGATTATTTGCACCTGAGTCCGCGACTTTGCCACCGTCGTTACAGGCGATCAGTAATCCAGCGCCAAAGATCGTCAAGACAACCCTCGGGCAGGCGGCGCTCCACGTCTTGGCACCGATTCTCATTCGCTGTGCATTTTTCTTATCTTCTCGCAAGACCCGGCGTCGAGACTCGACCAGTCGTTCTTCAATACGCGCCGGTGGGGGTGGCGGATTGCACGTCCAGATACTCCGAACGTCAAGGCCATCGGCCGACCTCGGCAGACAAATAGTTCCTGTGTTTCGTTTCCGCCGAGTCGTGGCGTCATTGCGCAAGTGGTTGAAATCACCGCAGGAACCGCCACCCTTTGCAGCCGGTGTGAGATCTTGGCGGGATGGACGAGCTTCGGGCGGCGCATGCGGGATTCGAACCCGCGATCTTCGCCTTGAGAGGGCGATGTCCTTGGCCACTAGACGAATGCGCCGAGACTCGAAACCTTAACAAACGATCCCTTCTAAAATGAGAACGTCAGAATATGGAAAGCGCGTTCACACCGATTTCGTTTGAGAGGCGACGGTTCCATTGTTCGACAGGCTATCGGAAAGGCTCGACGCAGCACTCAAGCGGGTCACCCGTCGCGGCGTTGTTCGTGAACCCGATGTTGACGAGGCCCTGCGGGAGGTCCGCCGCGCACTTCTCGAGGCCGACGTAAATTTCAGGGTTGTGAAGGAATTCACAGCCGCGGTTCGCGAAGCAGCCCTTGGGGAAAAAGTCCTTCAAAGTGTCACGCCGGGGCAACTCGTAATCAAGATCGTACACGACGAGCTGACCAAGCTGCTCGGTTCGGAATCGGTCGATCTGACTCGATCGACGGACGGTCCCACCGTTGTGCTCGTCGTGGGTCTGCAAGGGTCCGGCAAAACAACGAGTGCCGCGAAACTTGCGCTTCAGCTCCAAAAGAGGGGCGAGAAACCCCTGCTCGCGGCGGCCGACACAAAACGACCGGCGGCGGTCGAGCAACTCGTGACACTAGGCGATCAGATCGGCGTACCGATCCATCGGGAAGGCTCCGAGTCAAAGGTCGAACACATTGCTCGGAATGCGGTCGACAAGGCGAGGACGGCTGGACAGTCGTTTGTGGTCATCGACACTGCTGGCCGTTTGCAGATCGACGGAGAAATGATGGATGAAATCCAGCGCCTGTCAAAGCGGGTCAAGCCGCACGAGGTTCTTTTCGTGGCGGACGCCATGACCGGGCAGGAAGCCGTCGCCGTGGCAACGGAATTCAATCAGCGGGTGCCGCTCACCGGCCTCGTGCTCACCAAGCTCGACGGAGATGCACGAGGGGGAGCGGCTCTATCAATCCGCTCGGTGACCGGAGTCCCCATCAAATTCATGACCTCCACCGAACAGCTGGAGCCGCTGGAGGTATTCCATCCCGACCGTCTTGCGTCCCGCATCCTCGGGATGGGTGACGTGGTGACGTTGGTCGAGCAGGCTCAGGAGGTCATTGACGAGGAGTCGGCCTTAGAGCTCGAAGAAAAGATCCGCAAAGCCTCATTTGGCCTTGACGATTTCCTAGAGCAGCTTGAACAGGTAAAGAAGATGGGCCCTCTGTCACGGGTGCTCGACATGGTGCCCGGGATGGGGAAGCTTGCACAAAACCGAGACGTGAAGGACGCGCTTGAGGGCGATCAGATGAGTCGAATTACGGCGATCATATTAAGCATGACGCCCTACGAGCGCGCGCACCCCGAGCTGATCGACGGAAGCCGACGGAGGAGGATTGCGGCGGGAAGCGGCACCACTGCCCAAGACGTGAATCAGCTACTAAACCAGTTTCGCGAAATGCGCGAAATGATGAAGGCACTTGCTGGGGGCAAACTCCCCGGCATGCCAGGACAGTTTGGCGGGATTCCGGGCTTTTAGCGTCAGCGAGAAAGGCAACAAACCGGCCACAAACTGGCCAATCTGACGCGAATACGGACTATTCCGAAGCCCTAGCCCTCTAGCAGGCGGAGCACCGAGCCCCTGTTTTGGTTCTGCTGAGCCTGAACCGCGATGCCGAACTGACTGCGAATCTGTGTGGAAGCC